>NZ_JBSRLA010000054.1:0-24729 GCF_055149105.1 Desulfosalsimonas sp.
CACTGCAAATAACTTTTTGCCGCATGCTTAAAAGCTTTGATTTTATTCTTTTGAACCTTGAACCTTGAACTTTGAACCTTGAACGAAGTTACTTAGAAGGCGTTTCCGCAGGACAAAGCCCGGGACCGGAAATCAACAACTTTTTTTGATTTTAGGGGGCGTCTTTTTTATGATTCTATCAAATCTGATGGTTTCATAAAAAGTTGGTTTTCAGATGGCGCCGTAAAAAGTTCAAGATCAAGGCTTGCGCGATTCCGAAGAATGCAGCGTACTTATCGTACGTGAAATTCTGAGGAATCGCGCATAACGCAGATATTGGACTTTTTACGGTGACATCCATTTTAGGCAAAACAAAAACAGGGAACAGGACGTATGATATCCTGTTCCCTGTTGGGAAAGACAATATTTTTCGAGACAGTGTCTGAAAGGGTAAAAATTTTACCGCTTGGAGAACTGGAACCGGGCCCGGGCGCCGCGCTGACCGTATTTTTTCCGTTCCTTGGTTCTGGGGTCGCGCTTGACAAGACCGGCTTTTTTCAGCATCTGCCGGAAATCCGGGTTGGACTGGAAAAGCGCCTTGGTGATTCCGTGCCGGATGGCACCGGCCTGGCCCATGGCGCCGCCGCCGCGAACGTTGACCTTGATATCGTATTCGCCGGTGGTATTGGTAAGTTCAAAGGGCTGCATGAGCATCTGGCGGGCAGCGTCTTGTGCAAAAAACTCTTCAACCGGCTTGTTGTTGATGATGATCTCGCCCTTTCCGGGCTTCAGCCAGGTGCGGGCAACGGCCATTTTCCGTTTGCCTGTGGCATAAAAAACGTTCTGCTGTTCCATCAATCCCCCGAATGGTTTTTATATCAAATTCTGTACGGCAATATTTTAGATTTCCAGCAGCTCGGGCTGCTGGGCGTGATGCGGATGTTCGCTTCCGGCATAAACCTTGAGCTTGCTGTTGATGTCCCGGCCCAGCGGATTTTTGGGCAGCATGCCGCGCACGGCATTGCGAACCAGATCCTCGGGTCGTTTTTCCCGCAGCTTTTCCGCTGTAATGGACTTAATGCCGCCGATATAGCCGCTGTGGCGGTAATAGGTCTTCTGCTGCCATTTCCTGCCGGTGAGCCGGACCTTGTCAGCATTGATCACGATAACAAAATCACCGCAGTCCACGTGCGGGGTATACATGGGATTGCGCTTTCCACGCAAACGGGCGGCCACCTCGGTGGCAAGGCGCCCCAGGACCATGTTTTCCGCATCCACCACGTACCATTTTCTTTCCACTTCGCCCGGTTTGGCGCTCTTTGTATATTTTTTCAACGGTTCCACTCCTTCGCGCAAAAATTAATTTGACATAATTAACCAAATTCGCAAAGACTGTCAAGGAAAAAACAACAAGTCCTTTCATCGGTGTCTTGAAACGGTGTAATATGACTTCCCTGGAGATCGAGGTCAAGTTTTATCTGGCAGATCCGGAAAAAATCCGCTCCCGGATCACTGACACCGGCGCCAAAACCAGTGACCGCCACCACGAATACAACGTCTGCTTCGACGACCGCCAATTGGGTCTGCTCAATCGCAAGGCCCTGCTCCGGCTCAGGAAAGCCGGCGACAGCACTGAACTGACCTACAAGGGCCCGCCCCCGGAAGCCAGCGACAACAAAGAATTCAAGGTTTTTACGGAACTGGAAGTGTCAGTCAGCGATTTTGACACCACTGCCGCCATTCTGCAAGCCCTTGGCTTTCACGCCCGGCAGGTCTATGAAAAATACCGGCAGACCTGGACCCTGGACAACGGCACCCTGCTGTGCATCGATTGCATGCCCTTTGGCTGTTTTCTGGAAATCGAGGGCCGGGCCGAAAATATCAAAAAGGCTGCCGCCGACCTGGGCCTGCAGTGGGAAAAACGCATTCTTTCCAACTATCTGGCCATTTTCGACCGCATCAGAACCGCTCGCGGCCTTGATTTCAATGATGTGACCTTTGCGTGCTTCAAGGATACAAACGCGGACTTTGCCCCGTTGATCCGGGAATTTGAGGCCGGCGAATAGCGGCCGTGTCACCAGTCCTTCCGGCCGGACACATAAACCGGATCACCAACTGCCATCTGCAGCACCCGGGCCGCGCTGTCCTGATTCACCGAAATCTCAAGCCTGTCAAAAGAACCCACAATGGCCAGCAGGCGGCCTTTGGCCGCATCTGCATAGCAGCGGCTCAGACGGGAAATGACCTGGTTTCCGGCCTGGACGCAAACAGCATCCGGGTCCTGAAAATGTTTTTCCAAATGACTGCGGCCGATATTGGAAACCAGATTGCCGAACCGGTCCGCGTACACAACACTGCCGGCCAGCCGGCCGCTGTCATCCATGTACGGCGCCGGCCCGAAATCCATGCGCACCAGGCTTTGCGGCGCGATTTCCGGCCCGAGCATCTCCGGTTTCATCCCGCATGCCAGCCTTGCTGCAACCGGGGCAAACACATCTCTTCCGTGAAAGGTCCGGCTCACCGGGTGCAGGAAAAGATCGGAATTTTTCACAAGGTAGGCATCTGCATTTTTGGCATCCTCGAGCACCAGGCTCAACACCCCGTTGTCCGGGGCCACAAACAGGCCCCCGGTTGTGCGCACCGTCACAATGTCCCGGGTGCTGCCCACGCCCGGATCCACAACCACCACATGCACGCTGTTGTTCGGAAAGAACCCATGGGCTGCGGCCAGCATAAAAGCGGCCTGATAGACATCCTGGGGTGCCACATCATGGGAGATGTCAATGATGCGGGCTTCAGGACAAACAGAGGCCATGACCCCCTTCATGATGCCTGCATAGGGATCGGTCAGTCCGAAATCGGTGAGCAGGGAAATAACTGACATACAGAGGCCTTTTGAATGCGCTGTTATGCCAAGGGGTATCCCAGATGACAAAAGGCTTCAGAAGCCGCCTTCCTCCCCGATGAAGTGCGCATGAGCAGCCCGATTTTCAGCAGATACGGCTCAACCACGTCCACCAGGGTGTCGGTTTCCTCCTGGAGGGTGGCGGCAATGGCCTCGATGCCCACGGGTCCGCCCTTGTAATACTCGATAATGATCTGCAGATACCGGCGGTCCAGGGGGGTCAGGCCGAGGTTGTCAACGCCTTCGAGCTGCAGGGCCTCTGATACGGCCGTGCGGTTTATCTTTCCGTCGCAGCGCACCTGGGCGTAATCCCGGACCCGCTTGAGCAGGCGGTTGACAATTCTGGGTGTGCCCCTGGAACGGCTGGCCAGTTCCCCTGCCCCCTGGTCATTGATTTCCAGGTTCAGCAGGCTGGCCGACCGGCCCGCGATTTTTACCAGATCAGCCTTGTCATAAAAATCCAGGCTCCGGAAAATACCGAAACGGTGGCGCAAGGGTGAAGACAAAAGCCCCACACGGGTGGTGGCGCCCACCAGAACGAACTGTTTTAAGCGAAACCGGTGGCTGCGGGCGTGAATCCCTTTGTCAAAAATAAAATCAATGCAGTAATCCTCCATTGCCGGATACAGCAGTTCCTCCACTGCCTTGGACAAACGGTGGATTTCGTCGACAAAAAATACATCTCCGGCTTCCAGCTGGGTGAGCATGCCGATCAGATCCCCGCCCTTTTCCAGCGCCGGCCCGGATGTAACCACCAGGCGGCCGCCCATTTCATTGGCAATGATATGGGCCAGGGTGGTTTTGCCAAGCCCGGGCGGACCATGAAACAAAACATGCTCCAGGGCTTCACCCCGCAGCTTTGCCGCCTGGATTGCGATTTTTAAGGTTTCAATGGTCTCGCGCTGGCCAATGTATTCGCTCAGCCGCTCCGGGCGCAGAGAGACAATGTCGGGTTCCTGGTCTGCGGGCACACACTGACTGGTGACGATTCCCTGCCTGTCCGAGGAAAATGAAAAACTGTTACTGTCCATTGCTTACCTGTCCCCTGTAAACCTCTTCAAACAACTCCTCTGGAGTCGAGATCCCCGGCTTGCGCTGCATGGCCGCATCCACCATCTGCTTTGCCTCGGCCGGCCGGTGCCCGAGCTGTTCCACCAGCACTTCCGTGACCTGGACGGCAGCATCCGATTCGGTTTCAGACGGCGCCGGAGCCTCGGGCAGATCCCGGATCAGGGAGAATTTGCCCATCTTGCCCTGCAAAGTGGCAATGATCTTGTGGGCGGTTCGCTCGCCAATGCCGTTTAAGCGCTTAAGGGGCCCGGTATCGCGGTTCTCAATGGCACGGGCGATCTCCTTGACCGGTATGGTCAGGGCCTTGACCGCCTTCATGGGTCCGATGGCCTCCACGCTGATAAAGGCCTGAAAAAATTCCCGCTCGGCTTCCAGTTGGAAACCAATGAGCACGGGCCTGGGTTGATGCTCTGTCTGGTAGTAGTAGATATAGAGGGACAAGTGCTCGCCCAGGGCCATGGGCGCAATGGTGTCCATGACAAAGCCTGGCACCAGGACTTCATAGCCCACCTGGTGGACCAGCAGCAAAATCCGGTCTGATTCCTTTTTTAACAGGGTTCCTTCCAGGTATGCAATCATGGACAAATCCGGAGTATAGAAATTTTCAGCATTTTTTCATAGCCCGGCGCCCGCCCGGACCGGCGCCGAACCCACCCGATAGAGGCCCACAAGGGCCAGGGCCAGGGCATCTGAGGCATGGGACGGAGAAATGGGTTCCGGATGGTCAAGCCGTCGTCTGACCGTGGCCTCAAGCTGGCGCTTGCCGGCATTGCCGTTGCCTGTCAGGATCTGTTTGACCTCCCGGACCGCAATGGCATGCACAGGAATCATGGCCCGGTGCCCGGCCAGCATGAGCACTCCTGTTACCTGCCCGAGAGAAATACCCGACTTGGGGTATTTGGGCAGAAAAAACACGTCTTCAAGGAGCATGGCATCGGGGCTGACCCGGGCCAGAATGGTGGAGATCTCTTCAAATATGGCATTGAGCCGTTCGGGAAGCGGCGCCTTTGCTTCCGTTCGGATCGTGCCGTAGGAATAGCGGGCAACGGTCATGCCCGCTCCTTCCACCACGGCAATGCCCGTTGCCGCCAGACCAGGGTCTAGTCCCAAAAAAGTCGCCATAACAGACCGGTTTCAGGCATGTATTAGAGGTTTGCCAGCTTCTTTTTGGCAATTTTTGCTTCGTTGCTGTCCGGGAACTTGCTGAGCAGCTCATTTAAAATCAGCCGTGCGTTTGCATTTTCCCCGATTTTTTCAAAGGCAAAGCCCTGTTTAAGATATGCGCCGGCCACCTTGTTGCCGTCCGGATAATTCTTGATCACTTTTTCATATTCCAGGATGGCGCGTTCATACCACTGTTCGGCAAAATAAATCTCCCCGATCCAGAACCGGGCGTTATCCGCATGATCGGAATCAGAAAATTTTTCCAGAAAAAGTTCAAACCCCTGGAGGGCGGACTGGAAATCCCCGTTGTCATATGCCTGCTTGGCCGATGCATAGAGCTCGTCCTTGCTGAGCTTGCCCAACTCGGTTTTTTCCGGAAACTTGGATTGCGCCAGCGCTTCAAACCGGGCCGTGGGCTCCATACCCATAAACTCTTCAAGACGCGAGATCCGCTTGTCATGCACATCAAGGGATTCGTCATTCTTTTGCAGTTTTTTGTCAAGCAGGCCCATGTCATCTTCAAGGGCATCAAACCGCCGCTCGAACTGATAGCCGGTTTCCTCATAGCTGCCCTTCAAATCCTGAAGCTCGGACCGAAGCTCGTAGAACTCCGCATCCTGGCCGGCAAAAAGCTCCCGCATTTCATTCAAATCAGACTGTTTCTGCCGGTCTTCCATCAATTGCGCAACAGAGGCATTCAGTTGGCGGTTCTTTTTTTCCAGGGCGGATATCTGCGACTGAAGCCGTTGGACATCTGAAACAGTGGCGCACCCTGCTGCAGCCATAACCGCGGCAAACAGCAGGGCACCCGTCAAACGGATAAAGGTCTGGTTCATGTAAAGATCTCTCCTTTGGCTCGTGTCCCCGGAGCAGCCCGAAGTCGTTTCGAAACGCTACCGGCAGCGGGTAAACTGAAATTCCGCCCGCCGGTTTTTAGCCCAGGCCTCCTCATTGCTGCCTTCAACCGCCGGCCGTTCCTCGCCGTAGCTGATGGTGGACAACCGGGAGGCATCAATGCCGGACTTAACAATGAAACTCTTAACACTCTCTGCCCGGCGCGATCCCAGGGCGAGGTTGTATTCGTCAGTGCCGCGCTCGTCACAGTGGCCTTCGATAATCACGCACTGATCCGGATTGGCCCGGAGCCATTCGATCTTGTCGCGCAATGCGTCCCGGGCTTCCGGACTCAGCGCGGAATCGTCAAATCCAAAGTACACCTTTTCATTGACAAACTGTTCCCGGGCTTCAGCCTCGGTTTGACCGGCTTCCTGTTCCGCCTTTCGCCTGGCTTCAATTTCCTGTTCCTCAATGGCGGCCTGCCGCTCTGCTTCCCTGGCGGCCCTTTCCGCATCGCTCAGTTCGCTTTCTGACATGCCGGGCTCATCCGCGGCCTCACCCGGCCCGGGCGCCTGCTTGCCGCACGAGACGACCATGACCAGGCTCAATACGAGCATGCACAACAACAATGATTGGATATGATTTTTTTTAAGCATCTTGTCCTCCTTGTTTGGGTGTAATCAAAGGTCCAATCCGGAAAATACCGGCCAACACCACAACCCGGACATCCATCAGTTGCCTCTTGCCGGAGACCAGTCCGGAAGCTGCTGTTTGCCGTCCATATCCAGCAGTTTCCGCTGATCCGTGCCCGAGGCGGTCATGACAAAAAGTTTGGACGATCCGGTCCGGGTTGAGGAAAATACAATCATGCTCCCATCCGGTGACCAGCTCGGGGCTTCATTGTCACCGGCCTGCCGGGTTAACCGGGAGACTTCCCCGGTGTTGACATCAACCACGTAAATATCGATACTGCCGTCCTTCATCCCGGAATAAACAATCCGATCACCGCCCGGGGACCAGTCCGGCTGGGTATTGTAGCGCCCCTCATAGGTAAGACGCCGAATGCGGCCTGACGATATTTCCTTTACATAAAGCTGGGGAGAGCCGGAGCGGCTGGAAACAAAAACCATCTTTTTACCGTCAGGCGAAAACGACGGGGAAACATCCACACCCCAGCTTTTGGTAAGTCTTTTATCAACTTTTCCTTCACGGGTCAAAAGATAAATCTCTTCGTCACCCTCAAATGCCAGGGTGGCAGCCAGGCCCGACCCGTCCGGAAGCCAGGCCGGGGTGATGTTGATTCCTTCAAAATCGGCCAGCTTGGTGACCTCCTGTGATGAAGTATTCACACTGTAAATCTCAGGCCGGTCATCGGTGTAAGCCGTGTATGCAATGGAGCCAAGATTCGGATGCCACGCGGGACCGACCACTATGGGCTGTGGCTTGGTGAGCCGCCGGAGATTTCTGCCGTCAAAATCACAGGTATAAACCGCCTTTCCATCCGCATCGGCCCCCACAAAAGCAATCCGGCTGTCAAACAACCCCTGCCGGCCGGTTAACCGGGCGATAACCTGATCGGCAAACCGCAGCACCATCTGCCGGACGTCATCCGCAGGGCTGGTATAGCGTTTGCCCACAAGCAGTTCAGCGCGAAAGGGGTCAAAAAGCCGGAATTCCATTTGCAGCACCCCGGCTTCATACCGGACACCGCCGGTAATCAGCAATTCAGCGCCGATATCACGCCAATTTTTAAAATTCAGGGCTTCCATGGTAACGCCTTTTTCAGCCGGCTGTTCCAGAAACGCACCATGGTCAATGAGTTTAAAATAACCGGTATAGGCAAGGGCTTCGGCGAGCTGCCCGGCAGCGTCCCGTGCGATCTCCTCTTCTTCCGGAGCCACCGACATGGACTTGAAAACGGGTACGGCGATGGGCACCTTTCGGGAAAAGGGTTCGCTGATGTTAATGTAATCATAATCTGCGGCACTGGTCTGACAAATTGCGGCCAACACCAGTATCCATGCACATGCAATAATCTTGAAAAAAACCCGGGACGATTTTTTCATGAAACCCCTTTTTTTGTTCATTCTTTTTAACCTGAGGGCCGCAGGCGGCCCTTCAGGCTATTGCGCCAGGCCGCTGGGGGTAAAACCCAACACCAGATGATAATGCGGATAATCTTTGGGCAGGGGCGGCAGCGGATCGGCCTTCATCACGGTCTTATATGCGGACTCATCAAGATAAGCATTGCCGGATCGTTTTTCATACCAGACATCAGCAATGCTGCCCTCAGGCAAAATCTTGATGACCAGGCGGGTTTCCAGCCCCTTGGCGCCGCCGGCAAGTTCCGAAGAAAACACCCAGTTGCGCTTCATTTTCACTGCCACCTCCGCCTGATAGATCTCCATGGAGCTGTAATCTTTATTGATTCCCGTTCCTGTGCCCTCCCGGCCTGAGTCCCCGCCCGAAACCCGGCCGCCGCCGGCAAGATCTCCGACCTGTTTTTCCATTTCCGCGAGCCTGTCCTGCAGGGATTTGGGCCGCTGCTCCCTGGACTTTTCCGAAATCCGCCGAACCGCATCTTCGATCACTTTACGGGAATCCAGGGTTTTTTTCTTCAGGGAGGTTTTCACAGCGGGCTCGGGTTCGACCAGGTCATAATTGGCCGCCACTTTTTTCCTTGCCCCGGTTTTCACCGGAATCGGCCTGGCTTCCGGTGCCTCTTTTTTACCGGAGGCCTCTGAGGCCTTGGTTTGCTCCGAAATTTGGGCATCATCCAAAGGCTCTGCGTCCTGGCCGGAAGACGCGTCTTCTGAAGAAGCGTCCCCCGGAGGTGCCGGGATCTCGGGATTAAACCCCACCAGATCAACGTCAATCGTTTCTGATGGATTGATCCGCGGCGGGGTTTCTCCAAAAGGGGAAAACACAAGGGCTCCCAGCAAAGCCAGGTGTATCAGCAAAGACACGCCAAAACAGGTCGCCCAGAAAAAGGGCGGCAGTTCCTGGCTGTATCCGGACATACTTTGGGATTGGGTTTTTTTACCGGACATGGTGGACTTGCATCAATCCTGGTCGTTTTTTTGCGCATTGTCTGACTGTTGGGCAACCACCCCCAGCCGCTGTACGCCTGCGCTTTTGATTTCACTCATCACCATGACCACCCGGCCGTAGGAAACATTTTGGTCCGCCCGCAGAAACACTTCCGGAGAACTGCGGTTTTCAAAAATTTTCTCCAGTTTTTCGCCCAGATTTTCCGCACCCACTTCCATGTCATTGATATGCACGGCTCCGTTTTTATCAATGACCACCACCAGAGGCTCCTGATCGGTATCCAGCTGCTGGACCGTTCGGGTTTCGGGCAGGGAGACATCGACTCCCTGGACCATCATGGGAGCGGCCACCATAAAAATAATCAGCAGCACCAGCATGACATCCACAAACGGGGTGACATTAATGTCTGAAAGAAGGGAATCCCGGTTTTTCTGCTGCATCATCGGGCCGCCTCCCGGTAGGCCAGATAATCACTTTCCACGATATTAACAAAATCCGCGGCAAAGCTTTCCATTTCCGACTCCAGTATCCGGATTTTCTGGGTAAAGTAATTATACCCAATCACCGCGGGAATGGCCACGGCCAGACCGGCGGCCGTGGCCACCAGGGCCTCGGAGATGCCGGGCGCCACTGCGGCCAGGCTGGTGGCTCCCTGTTGGTAGGCAATACCGTGAAACGAGTTCATAATGCCCCAGACTGTGCCGAAAAGACCGATAAACGGTGAAATATTTCCGGCAGTGGCCAGAAAGGGGACAAGCTGAATCAGCCGGAGGCTTTCCATGGTTACCGAACGATTCAGGTTCCGGCGAACGGTTTCCACGCCCATTGTTTTCCTGCCACTTGCCGAATCACTGGTTTCTCCGGACGATCCCGATGCTTTGGCCATCCGGTTGAGCTTTTTGAGTTCCATGTAGGCGTTGCGAAACATCCGGGCAACCGGGCTTGCCGGCATGTTTTTGGCCTGGGCAAAGGCATTGGAAAAATCCCGGGTTTTCCAGAAATAATCAATAAATGCAGCAGACTGTTGATACGCTCTGCGCACCTGTACGTACTTGACAAAAATAATGGCCCAGGTAGCCACGGAAAATGTCAGCAGCAGCAGGATCACAAACTGCACCATCAACCCGGCATTGAGCATCATGGCAAGAATATTGAGATTATCAGGACTCATCAAAACCTCTTTCATTCATGGGAAGAAATTGTATCAATTCGTTTTCTCCCGTCATTATCCGAGTTTCTGCCCGGGTGTCAAGGATAATGAGGGTTCAGGGTTCAGGGTTCAATGTTCAAGGTTCAATGTTCAAGGTTTAACGTCAGGGACACAACATGAGCAACTTTGAACATTGAACGTTGAACATTGAACATAAAAACGCCTTCATGCAGCAAATGCATGAAGGCGTTTTATCTGTTGGGTTGCGGTAAGCAAAGGGACTACATCATGCCGCCCATGCCGCCCATGCCACCCATTCCGCCCATGCCGGCACCGCCCATGCCGGCACCGCCGTCACCCTTTTCATCAGGGATCTCGGCGATCATGGCCTCGGTGGTCAGCATGAGGGAGGCAACGCTTGCTGCATTCTGCAGGGCAAAGCGCACCACCTTGGTCGGATCAATGACACCGGCCTTGATCAGGTCTTCGAAATCTCCTGTTTCAGCATTGTAGCCAAAGGAGCCTTTCTCCTTCTTGACCCGGTCGATGACAACCGAGCCTTCGTGGCCGGCGTTGTTGGAAATCTGGCGCAGGGGCTCTTCCAGGGCCCGGGTCACCACCTGCACGCCCAGTTGTTTTTCCACATCGAGCTTGATCTTCTCCAGGGCTGCAACACAGCGGACCAGCGCCACGCCGCCGCCGGGGACAATGCCTTCTTCCACGGCCGCGCGTGTTGCGTTCAATGCGTCTTCAACCCGGGCTTTCTTTTCCTTCATCTCGGTTTCAGTGGCGGCTCCGACGTTGATCACCGCAACACCGCCAACGAGTTTGGCCAGACGCTCCTGGAGCTTTTCGCGGTCATAATCCGAGGTGGTGTCATCGATCTGGGTCCGCAGCTGCTTGACGCGCTTTTCAATGTCTTTCTTTGCGCCGGCGCCATCGACAATGGTGGTATTGTCCTTGTCAATGGAGACATGCTTGGCCCGGCCAAGATCATCCACGGTAATGCTTTCAAGCTTTATGCCCACATCCTCGGAAACCACCTGGCCGCCGGTGAGAATGGCAATGTCCTGGAGCATGGCCTTTCTGCGGTCGCCGAAACCGGGCGCCTTGACTGCGGCCACATTCAGGGTGCCGCGCAGCTTGTTGACCACCAGGGTGGCCAGGGCTTCGCCTTCAACGTCTTCTGCAATGATCAGAAGCGGTTTGCTCATCCTGGAGACCTGCTCGAGAATCGGCAGCAGGTCCTTCATGTTGCCGATTTTCTTTTCGCTGATCAGGATATAGGCGTCATCGAGATCCACGGTCATTTTTTCCGTGTCCGTGACAAAATAAGGAGAGGTATAACCCCGGTCAAACTGCATGCCCTCGACCACTTCCAGGGTGGTCTCCATGGACTTGGCCTCTTCGACGGTGATCACGCCTTCCTTGCCCACCTTTTCCATGGCTTCGGCGATGATGTTGCCGATGGTCTCGTCATTGTTTGCAGATATGGTACCGATCTGGGCGATTTCGCGCTGATCGTTTGCCGGATGGCTCAGGCTGGCCAGTTCTTTTGTGGCGGCTTCCACGGCTTTTTCAATGCCGCGCTTTATCGACATGGGATTGTTGCCGGCAGCCACGAGCTTCTGGCCCTCGGAATAAATGGAGCGGGCAAGCACAGTCGCCGTAGTGGTTCCGTCACCGGCCATGTCACTGGTTTTGGAAGCCACTTCCTTGACCATCTGGGCGCCCATGTTTTCAAACTTGTCCTCAAGTTCGATCTCTTTGGCCACGGTCACACCGTCTTTGGTGACTGTGGGCGATCCCCAGGACTTTTCAATCACCACGTTACGGCCACGGGGGCCCAGGGTTACAGCAACCGCGTCAGCAAGCTTGCACACACCGTTTAGCATCTTTTCACGGGCTTTATACCCGTACTTTATATCTTTTGCCGTCATATTCTACTCCTCCAGTTTCTGTTGTATTTCTTTTTCCACAATCACTTCAAAGACGCAAAGCTTACTTTTCAATAATGCCCAGAATATCGTCTTCCCGCATGACCAGGTGCTCTTCTTCGTCAATTTTTACTTCTGTACCGGCATACTTGGCAAACAGCACGCGATCACCCTGCTTGACCTGAAGGGCGATGCGCTTGCCGTCATCGCCCATCTTTCCGTCGCCCACGGCGACCACTTCACCCTGGGCCGGTTTTTCCTTGGCGCTGTCAGGGATGATAATGCCGCCCTTGGTTTTGGATTCTTCTTCCAGCCGTTTTACCAGAATGCGATCATTTAACGGTTTGATTTTCATTGCCCACTTCTCCTTTTTGCTTCTGCCAGTTTCAATTTGTTGGTTGATGAAAAGACGTAAAACTAAATAAATTCAATACAATAAAACCACATGCCACCGCCGGATACAACTGTCATATCCACTTTTTCAATGCGGTCCATTTTCACAGGATTTGAATCGGTTTCAAACCCTTCCGGCTCTTTTTCTTAATCGAAGGATACGCAAGCAGGTTTAATCGTCGCTTGCGCTGCTGCTGTTTTTCGGTTGTGCATCGGCCGACGTTTCTTTTGTTGAAGAATCGTCTTTTTTGCCGGAAGATGATGAAGAGGCACTGGCGCCGTTGGCATAATCGGTGGCATACCAGCCGGTTCCCTTCAAATGAAATGTACACTGGGAAATCCGCTTATGTAACAAACCGGAACATTCAGGGCATTGGGTCAGGGGCTTTTCTGAGACCTTCTGCAGAATTTCATGCACCCTGCCACAGGTTTCGCATTCGTATTCATAGATTGGCATCGCTGAAATTTCTCCTGTTTTCAGAATGATACCTCGATTACAAGGCTTGATTGATGATCGTTATCAATATAGTTCATAATTCCTGCTTGTCAAGACAGCCGGGGAAATTTTTTTGCTGCCGACGATCCTGTACAAGCCCTTTGCCGGCAAACCAAAAAATCAGCATCAGCTCTTTTCAGCCGCTGTGAGCCAGTTGCCGTAAAACGCAAAAACCGGAGCCATGCCTTTTATCCTCCTTGGGGCAAGGATTTCATGGGTAATCCGGTGCACCCGGGCTTCCTCGGTCTTTTTTTGCTCATCCGGCACATCAAAGCGCTGCTGAAAACGCTTAAACCGGACAACATGCACCAGTTCATGGCAGATCACGTAGACAAGGAACGGATAAAGCGCCATTGCCGAATGCTTTTCCAAACACGCGAGGATGGAATGATCCTGGACACAGATTTTGTAAAAATCCTGTGCGCTGGTGATGAGCACGGCATTCTGCTTTTCCGCGCGGTAACGAACGATTTGTGCGAAATGATCAACCACGGTCTCCCGGGCTCCGAGATCAGCCGCGGTTTTCACATCATAATTGAGTTGACGAAGCTCGCTGGCCGAGAGCTTATAATAATCGCTGACCAGATCTTCAGCCATGGCCACAGCCTGGCTGACCACTGCCATTTGCTCTGAATTGAAAGTCATCATAGGCTTGGTTTATTCAGGGTGACCCATCACAGGCCCGGGTTTATTCAGGGTATCCATGGACGCTCCTGCGCCACAGGGTTTTGTGCAGCCAGGCAACGATATTTGGAAAACATATGGACATGGTATGAAATATATGTTATTTTTTGCCGATTCACAAGTAGGATGTATATTTTAATCATCCTTTTGAATTGAAAGGTATGGTTTCGCCATCCGGCCCGATGAAAATTGAAAAGGGGCTGATGGATAAGACTTTTGAGCAGAAAGGAGGTGGGATATTGGGCAGTGTGATTAAAAAACGCAGAAAAAAGATGCGAAAGCACAAGCATCGCAAGCTACTCGCACGGACAAGGCATCAGAGACGCAAAGGGAAGTAGAACGATGATTTCACCTGCGTTCGTGTTCATGTATAAAAAGCCGGGAAACGCCAGTCATTGAACAGATTGCGCGTTTCCCGGCTTTTTTTGTTTTTATCCGGATGTGCATCCGGCCGAAGAAGTCCGGCTACTCGGAATCGGATTTAAAATCATTTAAATATCGCAGAAATTCCGAATCCGTGGACAACACGAGGTCTGTGCCCTCCAGGGAATTCTGATAGACCTCCAGGGACTGGAGGAAAGTGTAGAATTCCGCATCTTTTTCAAAGGCCCGGGCATATATCTTTGTGGCCTTTGCATCAGCCTCGCCCTTGATCTGCTCGGCCTTCCGATATGCCCCGGACTGGATCTCCAGAAGATCGCGCTCCTTGTCACCCTCGATCTTTCTTGCCTCGCCCTGGCCGATGGAGCGGATTTTTTCCGCCATCTGCTTTCGCTCGGCAATCATCCGGTCGTAGACCGAATTGCGCACGCCCTTGACATAGTTGACCCGCTTGATTTTCACATCAATGATTTCAATGCCGAATTTTTCAAGCTTGGGCTGGGCTTCGTCAAGCATCATCTTTGTCAGCGTGGCCCGGCCCACCTTGATTTTATACTGCCGCCGGTCTTCTTCCTCGGTTTCCTCCACCACTTCCTTGATGGCCTCGCTTTTGACATCATCGAGTTCCTCCTGGTCAAGGGTGGTCATTTCCCGGTTGCTGTTTCTCACTGTTTCAATAAGTTCATGGGAGGTGACCACGTTTCTGACAGCGGGGTTGATGATATCATCCAACCGGCCAAGGGCACTTTGGGTATCTGTGACAGTTCTCAGAAACGCCACCGGATCCACGATGCGCCACCGCGAAAAGGTATCCACCCATATGTAGGTCTTGTCCAAAGTCGGGATCTGGCCGGGCTGGCCGTCCCAGGCCTGAATGTTGCTTGGAAAATAATTGGCCTGCTGGATAAAGGGGATCAAAAACTTAAGCCCCGGTTCCGTCACCGGGTCACCGATGACCCGCCCGAACTGGGTCACCACCACCTGCTCGGTTTCATCCACGGTATAGGCCGAAGACAGAAACACGAACCCGGCGATGATCAAAACAACAACAATTGCGATATATTTATTGGCCTGCATTGGGGACACCTTTTTTCAGTCCGAGATTGAGCAGGGGCAGAAGATTGTCCTGCTGTGAATCCACGATGTATTTGTTGCCCAGTTCCGGCAGCACATTTTCCATCATTTCCAGGTAAAGCCTGCGGCGGGTAACGTCCTTGGCTTCCATATAGGCCTCGTAGCGCGACAGGAACCGGGCGGCATCACCCTCGGCCTGATTGATGCGGTTGATGGCATAACCCTTTGCAGTTTCGATGGTTTTTTCCGCCTGTCCCCGTGCACTGGGAATGACCTGGTTGTAGTCCTTGCGGGCGTTGTAGATCACTTCCTCTTTTTGCTGGACCGCCCGGTTGACCTCGTTGAAGGAATCCTGCACCGGTTCGGGAACGTTGGTGTTGCCCAGTTCCACGGTAACGATCTCAATGCCGGTCTCCGCCTCGTTTAGATCCTTTTGCAGCCGCACACTGGCCGCCACGGCAATCTCCTGGCGCTTGCTGATCACCTCGTTGATGCTGCGGTCACCGACCACCAGCCGCATGGAGGCCTCTGCCATGTCCCGGATCAACTGACGCACATCTGCAACCTTAAACAGGTAGTTGTACGGATCCTTGATCCTGTACTGCACAATCCAGGGAACCAGACCGACGTTGAGATCACCTGTGAGCATCATGGCCACTTCGATTTCGTCATTACTGACGCCGAAACTCCGGGAATCTGACAGTTCATCCGCCTTAAGGCCGAATTCTTCAGTATAAACCCGCTTGGTTTTCACCTTTGTGACTTTTTCAATACCCGCGGGCAGCTTGAAGTGAAGTCCGGACTGGGTGGTTTTGGAAAATTCGCCGAACCGCTGTATCACCCCTACTTCGTTGGTCTGCACAGTGTAAACCATGGTGGAGCCCGCCAGGAGAACCAGCAGGGCCACAACAATGAGAATCCATACCCCGGAAAATTTGAAGTTTTTAAATTTGTTAATAATATCGTCTACCTGCGGCGGTCGGGGGCCTGACCCGCCGGTGCCGGAGCCGTTTGTCCGGCTGCGCTCCTTCTGTCGCTGCTGGAGCTTTTCCCAGTCCCAGTTCATGAATGAAACTCCTGTGATGATTTCAAAAGGTTTAAAAACGTTTGCCCATTTCTATAAAAGGCCGCATGCCCCGTCAAGGAAAAAGCACAAAAAAAGCAGATCAAACGCGGGATTGGGTTTTTTGCGCAGCACAGTGCAGGGGCTGAGCCTGATAGAGGGCCTCAAGACATTTGTTGCAGGAAATACAGGACGGGTTCCGAAAATCGCCGGATTTCCAGTTGACAATCAAATCCGGCTCCCGGATCAGGGGACGGGAAATCGCGATAAAATCGGCCTCGCCGTTGTTGATGATTTCTTCCATGATGCCGGGACTGCGCAGGCCTCCGACCATCATCACCGGCACATCCACCTCCTGCTTGATCTGCCGGCACCAGTCACGGAAGTAGGCTTCCCGGCCGGGACTGTTGATACCTGTTTTAAACTCGGTCTCCCGGTATTTTCCGCCCCGGAGCCCGGAGCTGATTTCAAGGGCGTCAAAACCCCATCCGGCAAGCATTTGTGCGGCCCTGCGGCCTTCGTCAAAACCCAGGCCGCCCTCAAATCCGTCCCTGACCCCGAGCTTGACCAGCACGGGATAATCCTTGCCCACCGCAGCCCGCATTTGTTCATAAACTGTTTTGTGAAACCGGAGACGATTTTCCAGACTTCCGCCCCACTTGTCCTGCCGCCGGTTGGACCAGGGGGAAAGAAACTGGGCGGGCAGATAAGCATGGGCCGCATGGAGCTGGACCGCATCAAATCCGGCCGCCCTGGCCCTTTTCGCGGCAGTGCCGAAGGCCGTGGCAATCTCCTCGATCTCATTTTGGGTCAGGCTTGTGCACTTTTTTTTGAAATACGGGTCATCTTCAACTGCCGAAGGTCCGGCTGCAACCTGATTGCGGGTTTTTAAAAACCCGGCTGCCTCGCGTCCGGCATGAAACAACTGAACCGCAATTTTTACGCCTTTTGCATGCACCGCCGCAGTCAGTTGCTGCAATCCGTCAATGCAGGCGTCATCTGCAATGGAATTCTGAAAAGCCGAGATCCGGCCGGATTCGTGCACATAGGCAATTCCGGTAACAATCAGACCCGTGCCGCCGGCGGCCAGATCTTCAAACAAAGACACCTGGGCCGCTGTGACCCGGCCCTGTTTATCCGCGCATCCGTCATATGTGGCAGACCGGACAAACCGGTTGGGCACTTCAAGTTTTCCGATTTTCACCGGTTGAAACAAAACGCTCACAAACACCCCACAGCAACTGTTTTTCGGCAGATCCGGATTTTTCTGCCTTTATCCAGACATATAAATTTGATGGCACCGTAAAAAGCTTTTTACTGCGTCCGCTGTTGTTGCAGGAAGGAAATCCTGCGGTCGGCGTCAGCTTTTTCGCTCCTGATCGTTTTTGCGGATTCATCAAATGCCTTTGCTTAAAATTGACAAACCCGCCCTGCCTTGCTCAAACAGTTTAAATCTTCACGCAAAAACGCTCAATGTCGCTTCAAAAGCAGACCCCGCCCTTGGATTTCCTTGGAAGCACCCCCCCGGGCCGCCGCCCGGGACTGAGCTATAACAGTAACTTTTTCTGACGTTACTTATATGTGTTGCTCTGGATCCCCTTGGTGTGAAAGTTTGCACACAGTCGGCCATGATGGCCGGCCCGGGGGTGGTTTGCGAGTCGCATTGAGCGCGCAAGCGGTCAGCAGGGAGCAAACCGCCACCGGGTCGGCATCATGCGAAAATTATAGAACCAGGCAATAACAGCAACTGTTTTGATGTTACTTAAGAAGTCTGATTTCAGATGACGCCCTAAAAAATATCATAGCCCAATTACCGCTGATTTGCAACAACTGAGCGTAAAACGGCTACATCTGCCGGAGCACATAGGGCAAAATGCCCCCGTGGCGGAAATATTCGATTTCCATGCCCGAATCCAGCCGGGCCCGGACCTCAAAGGTTTTGGCCCCGCCCTCGCCGGATTCCGCCTCCACGGTAAGGTTCGGGTTTGGCGCGGAAATATCATTGAGCCCGCGGATGCAAAACACCTCCTCACCTGTCAGGCCAAGACTTTCCGGGTTTTGGCCGTCCTTGAACTCCAGGGGCAAAACCCCCATGGCCACCAGGTTGCTTCTGTGGATGCGCTCAAAACTTTCTGCAATCACCGCGCGCACACCCAGCAGAAGGGTTCCCTTGGCGGCCCAGTCCCGGGAACTGCCCGATCCGTATTCTTTTCCGGCCAGAACAATAAGCGGGGTTTTTTCCTGCTGGTATTTCATGGCCGCATCATAGATGGAAAGGGTTTCATCGGTTGGCAGATGCCGGGTCCAGCCGCCTTCGGTATCCGGCACCAGCCGGTTTTGCAGCCGCACATTGGCAAAGGTGCCGCGCATCATCACCTCATGGTTGCCGCGCCTGGAGCCGTAGGAATTGAAGTCGTTTTTACCCACCCCGTTTTCCTTCAAATATTTCCCTGCGGGTGAATCTTCGGCAATGGTCCCGGCCGGCGAAATGTGATCGGTGGTAATGGTATCGCCCAGCACGGCCAGCACCCGGGCGGATTCAATATCTGTCATATCCGGGGGCTCTGCTGTCATGTTGTCAAAAAACGGCGGCTTTCGCAGATAGGTGGAATCCGAATTCCAGGCATAGATTTCACTGTCGGTGATTTCCACCTTTTTCCAGTTCTCGTCGCCGGAATAAACATCGGCATAGCGCTGCGAGAACATGGAAGGGGCCAGATGCTGCATAACCGAGTCGATTTCCGCATCGTCGGGCCAGATGTCTTTGAGATAAACCGGCTCGTTGTTGCCGTCATGACCGATGGGATCGTTTTGCAAATCAATGTTGACCGTACCGGCCAGTGCGTAAGCCACCACCAGCATGGGAGAGGCCAGATAATTGGCCCGGGTCAGCGGGTTGATGCGCCCTTCGTAATTGCGGTTGCCGCTTAAAACCGAGGAGGCCACAAGGCTTTGATCCCGGATCACCCCGGCCACATCCTCCTGCAGCGGCCCGGAGTTGCCGATGCAGGTGGTGCACCCGTAGGCGGCCACGTGAAAGCGCAGGGCCTCAAGATACGGCATCAGACCCGATACCTCCAGATAATCGGTCACCACCCGGGAGCCCGGGGCCAGACTGGTTTTTACCCATGGACGCACCTGAAGCCCGTGCTCCACAGCCTTTTTGGCCATCAGGCCGGCTCCCAGAAGCACCTCAGGATTGGAGGTGTTGGTGCAGCTGGTAATGGCGGCAATCACCACGGATCCGTGATCCAGGAAAAAACTCTGAAACGGCCGTTTGACAAAAACCCCCTGGCTGTCCAGGGGTTTTCTGTGAACCATCCTGCCCTGGAATTGTTCCTCACCGACCACGGCTCCGCCCTCTGCCTCCCATCTGGGGTCTTTTTCCGCCCGGGTGTTTTTGGAAAAAATCTCATCAAAATCATGCTGAAACTGCTGTTTCATTTCAGACAGGGCAATTTTGTCCTGGGGGCGCCTGGGCCCGGCCAGACACGGCTCCACAGAGCCCAAATCCAGCTGCATGATATCTGAAAAATCGGGTGTCGGGCTTTGATGTTCCAGAAAAAGGCCCTGGGCCCTGAGATATTGCCGGGCCAGATCCACCTGATCCCGGGACCGGCCGGTAAAGGCCAGGTACTTGAGGGTTTGCTCATCCACCGGGAAAAACGTGGTGGTGGCCCCGAACTCGGGGGTCATGTTGGCGATTGTGGCCCGGTCGGGAACCGTCAGACGCGACAGCCCTTCTCCGAAAAACTCGATAAACCGGCCCACCACGCCCTTTTTCCGCAGCATTTGGGTGATGGTCAGCACAAGGTCCGTGGCCGTCACCCCGGGCCGGAGCCGGCCGGTGAGCTCAAAGCCCAATACCGGGGGGGCGAGCATGTAATAGGGCTGGCCCAGCATCACGGCCTCGGCTTCGATTCCCCCCACACCCCAGCCGAGCACCCCGATTGCATTGATCATGGTGGTGTGTGAATCCAGGCCCACCAGGGTATCGGGATAGATGATGGATCTGTCCGCTGTTTGCCGGCTCATCACCACCCGGCCCAGGTATTCCAGGTTCACCTGATGACAGATGCCGGTGGCAGGCGGCACCACATTGAAATTTTCAAATGAGTTCTGCCCCCATTTCAAAAAGGTATAGCGCTCCTGGTTGCGCTCGAATTCCTTTTCCGCATTGACGCCAAAGGCGGAGCTGGCACCGAACCGGTCCACCTGCACGGAATGATCGATCACCAGTTCAACCGGAATCTGCGGATTGATCTGACCCGGCCTGCCGCCCAGACCGGAAATGGCATCGCGCATGGCCGCCAGATCCACCACCGAGGGCACGCCCGTGAAATCCTGCATCAGCACCCGGGCGGGCTTATAGGGAATATCGTCTTTGGGTATGTTCCGGGCAGACCATTGGGCCAGGGACCGGATATGGCTTTCTGTCACCTGACTGCCGTCTTCATTGCGAAGCAGGTTTTCCAGCAGAATCCTTATGGAAAACGGCATGGCTGCCAGGTCAATGGACAGCTTTTCAGCCAGGACCGGAAGGCTCCAGAAATCATAGGTCTGGTCCCGGAAAGACAGGGTATCTAGGGTATCAAATGAATTGCCGGTGGTCATGGCCTCCCCCTTGATGATTTGAATTTCAGATTAAAGGTGACACGTTGGATGCTGCAGGATACAAAGCTTATCTCAGTTGGCGGGGCAATGCGCTGCCGCCCCCCGCGCTGCCGGATCCTTTATTTAAATAAATATTAGCATGATCACAAATCCGGCAAAAATTTATAAAAATCTGATTTGTATTGGACAAAACCGATGTCAAAGACCATATTTTGAAGTATTCAGGATTTATCACCGACACTTGAACATGAAAACCGGGGCCGGGGCAAGGATTTGGCCCTGAAATTTGGATGAAACACCATGGACCTTGATTTCAGACAGGAGACAGACAGCCTCGGCATCATCGACGTGCCGGCCGAAGCCTATTACGGCGCCCAGACCCGGCGGGCCATGGCGCATTTTGCCATCAGCGGCCGGATTCTGCCAATGGAGATCATTTATGTGCTGGCAAGGATCAAAAAGGCGGCAGCCGGGGCAAATGCGCAGCTCGGTGAAATTCCGGCCGGCTACGGCGAGACCATCGCCAGGGCTGCAGACGAGATCATCGCCGGCAGCCTTGATGACCAGTTTGTGGTGGATGTGTTTCAAACCGGCTCTGGCACGTCTGCGAACATGAACGTCAACGAGGTGATCGCCACCCGTTCAAACCAGATCCTGACCGGCAAAAAAAACACAAAATCACCGGTGCATCCCAATGATCACGTAAACCGCGGGCAGTCCACAAACGATTTGATGCCCTCGGCCATCCATATTTGTGCACGGATGCTGATCCGTGACCGGCTTTTGCCGGCAGTCGAGGCCATGGAGCAGGCCCTGACAGAAAAGGCGCACCAATTTTCAGGTATCCGGAAAATCGCACGGACCCATTTGCAGGATGCGGTGGTCATGACACTGGGCCAGGAGTTTTCCGGCTACGCGGCTCAAATGGCAATGGCGCGCCAGCGCCTCGAAGGTATCGGCCCGCGGCTTTCCCGGCTCGCCCTGGGTGGCACGGCCGTGGGCACAGGCCTAAATGCGCACCCGGAATTTGCAAATCGCGTAATCGCAGCGGTTTCCCGGGAAACCGGAATTGAATTTGCCGAGGCCGCCAATCATTTCGAAGCCCAGTCCGCCTGCGATACGGTGGTGGAGGCCAGCGGGGTGTTAAAAACCGTTGCCGTCAGTATTTCCAAAATTGCAAACGATATCCGGCTGCTTGCATCCGGTCCCAGGTGCGGGCTCGGCGAAATCCGGCTGCCGGCTCTGCTGCCGGGCTCCTCGATAATGCCCGGCAAGGTCAATCCTGTTATGTGTGAAGCGGCCGTGCAAGCCTCGGCCCACGTGATCGGAAACGATACCGCACTGACCCAGGCCGGGCAAGGGGGGTATTTTCAACTCAATCTCATGCTGCCCCTTGCCGCCTTCAAGCTCGTTGAATCCATCAACATCCTGGCCAATGCCGCCCGGGGACTGGCTGAAAAATGCATATCCGGCATTGAGGCCAATGAAGACAAGTGCGAACAAAACATCCGGCAAAGCCTGGCCCTTGTAACCGGACTGGTGCCGCATATCGGCTATGACCGGGCCGCTCAAATTGCCGCCCGGGCATATGAGACCGGAAAAACCATAGAGGAAATTGCCGCAGAAGAAAACGTGCTGCCTGAAGACCAGCTGCAAAAGGCCCTTTACGGCAATATCAAACCTTGAACATCCAAGCAACCAGGGAGGAATAAATGACAGAACCCGGCGATATCATCAATACCGGCCTGCGGGGGGTGCCTGTGGCCAGCACCCGGATCTGCCTTGTCGACGGCAACGCCGGCAAACTTGTCTACCGCGGCTACAATATAAAAGAACTGGCACAGTATGCTTCATTTGAGGAAGTGATTTACCTCCTGCTTTTTGAACACCTTCCCCCGCAGCAGGAGCTGGCGGACTTCAAAGACCTGATCGCCGCGCAAACCCGGATTCCGGAACAGCTTCTGACCGCCATGAAAACCAGGCCGGCAACTTCGGCGCCAATGGACATTCTCCAGGCCTGCGTGCCCATGCTGGCCAACCATGATCCCGATGCCGGGGTCCTGACACAAGAGAAAGCCATGCATACGGCCATCGGCCTGATTGCAAAATTTCCGGCCGTCATGGCGGCCTGGCACCGGATCCGAAACGGCCTGGAGCCCCTGGCCCCGAAACCGGAACTGAGTCATGCCGCCAATTTCCTTTTCATGCTCACAGGTAAAACACCTGACCCGGAAACCGCAAGATTCATGGATACCTGCCTGGTGCTCCACGCAGAGCACTCTTTTAACGCATCCACGTTTTCCGCCCGGCAGGTGGCCTCCAGCCGCGCACACATGTATGCGGCCGCCGCGGCCGGCGTGGGCTCGCTTTCCGGAGAACTGCACGGCGGAGCCAATGCCCGGGTCATGCAGATGCTGCTCGATATCGGGTCCCCGGATCGGGTGGACGAGTACGTGGAATCCAGGCTAAAGGCCGGAGAAAAGGTCATGGGCATGGGCCATGCGGTTTACAAAAACGGGGATCCCCGTGCGGCGATCCTGGCGCCCATGTCCAGGCAGATGGGCGAAAAAACGGGAAATCTGAAATGGTATGAACTCGGCGAGGCTGTGCGCAAAAAAGCCGCGGAAGTCTTCCGGGAACTCAAGGATGCGGAGATCTATCCCAACGTGGATTTCTACTCCGCCACCACCTATTACGCCATGGGAATCCCCATCGACCTGTTTACCCCTGTTTTTGCCATATCCAGAATATCGGGCTGGTGCGCCCATATCATAGAAGAGCAGTTTGCCGGCGCAGCGCCCAAGCCGGCCCTTTACCGGCCGGCATCCGAGTATGTGGGCGAATACTGCGGCCCGGAGGAATGCGAATTTGTTCCCATGGAAAAACGGCCGTCCTGACCGTGCAAAACAACCAAAGCCAATAAAAAAGGCCGGCGCTTTTCAGAAGCCGGCCTTTTTTTATGGTTCAATTTTAGGGTTCAAATGGTTCTTATTCCTCCCAGTAAATGCATTCCGTGGGACAGGAATCAATGGCTTCCTGAATTTCGTCTTCAGGACCGCCTTCGGGTTTGATCACATAGGCTTTCTCCGTGTCCTCGTCAAAGCCGAACACCTCGGGACACAGTTCCACACAGGTTTCACAGCCCTCACATTCATCCGTGTTGATTGCCACCTTTGCCATACTGACCTCCCCTTGAGTGAAAGATTAAAAGGATTTGACCGGTTCAAACCCAATATGTTGATGTAAAACAGATATGTCAACACCCTTTTTCCGCCGGGGCATCACCCCTTTTCCGGCTTTTCCACCGGGATGGTGGTCACCGGCACGGGCGAATGCTTTGTCACCCGCTCGGCAACACTGCCGTAATCAAAGGCACCGCTTTTGCCCCGGGTGGCCATGACCACCAGGTCCACCTTTTCCTGGTCAATGAGCTTTAAAATTTCCGCCGCCGGATCACCTACAGCCACATGCTTGATATACAAAGGGCAGCCTTCCAGGTGATTGGCACAAATCTGGTCAAGATTCTGTTTGGCCTTCTGCCGTGCCTTTTCCATGAGTTTTTCCACGTGCTGGGACTCAAAATCCCCGTACCATCCCTGATGATGAATGATATCTTCGAGCACGTGCAGTACATGCACTTCTGCTCCATAATTCTGACTCAGGGACTGCACATGCGGCAAAGCCGCCTCCGCACTGCCCGAAAAATCCGTGGGCCACAACACTTTCCGAATTTCCATATCCATGCCTCCTTGTGCTCGCAAATGTTCCATTTCCGGTTTATGTCAAAACATAATCCTTTACGCGGATTTGTCACGGACAGACATTGATGGTGCCGTAAAAAGTGCAATATCTGCGTTACGCGCAATTTCTCAGAATTTCACGTACGGATAAGTACGCTGCATTCTTCGAAATTGCGCAAGCCTTGATCTT
>NZ_JBSRLA010000055.1:0-24567 GCF_055149105.1 Desulfosalsimonas sp.
TCCCAGAATTTTGGCGGCCCGGCTGCGGTTGCCCCCGGTCATGTTCAGGGCCTCGCTGACCACCATGCTGCCGAACCGGTCCATGAGATGATTGAACATGTCCGGGCTGCCGCCTTCGGCCAGCATTTCGCGGATCCATTGCCGGCCGATAGATTCCAGGGTTTCAATGCTCTGGGTCTCATCTTCCCCCTTATTTTCGGCAATTGCCTGGTGAACGTCCCTGGGCTGGATCGGATAGCCCGGCTGAAAATCAGGGCTTTCTTGACGGCATTTCCCAGTTCCCGCACATTGCCGGGCCACGTATGGCTTTCCAGCATCTGCCGGCCCGAACAATTCGCTTTCCAGCAGGGTTTCGGGAATGGCCACGCAGTTTATAACCAGGAACTGGTTGTCCGCACGATTGCTGTGCTGGTAGATCGCCCGGGCAACCAGTTCCTTTCCGGTGCCCGACTCCCCCCGGATCAGCACGGTGGCATCCGTGCCCGCCACACGGCCAATGGCCTTGTATACCGTCTGCATGGCACTGCTTCTGCCGATAATGGCATCTTCCCTGGCGCTTTCCGGCCCGGCGTCCATCTCCACGCGCTGGCGCATCATTCAGCCCGCTGCGACCGCCTGGCCGATGACCTTGAGCATCTCCGGAATGTCGAATGGCTTTAGGACATAGTCAAATGCCCCGTACTTGGTGGCTTCAATTGCGGTTTCCGTGGTGCCGTAGGCGGTCATGACGACCACTGGGAGTTTGGCATCGATCTTTTGAATCCGCTCCAGGGCCTCGAGACCGTCAATCCGGGGCAATTTGAAGAATGCAAAACCGAGCTCGGCATGGATCAATATGAAGTGAGAAAATTTCCAGGATGGCATCATCATATTTTGACATGCATGCTTGGTCATTTCTTTCTCTGGCACACCAAAGTCAGATTGGGAAAAAAAAGCACCAGCTATTACGCTCTCACAGCTTAGGGTGCTGCTGAAAATCATTTTGTTTGTCCAACATAAAACGTTATACCCGGAGGGTCAACAAATAGGGTTCGCCCCTGCCCGGGGCAATCCTTGTGTCTCCTGGTCGAAGGTGATATAAAAAAACTTTTCATTTCCGGATCAACATGCCCGGCACAAGGAGGAAGATACAGTGAGCTGGTGGAAGCAAATCAGTCTGTCCAAGCGGATTATCGCACACGTTGCCCTGCTTGAGCTGATTACGATCCTGATCGGGGCAATGGCCATCTGGTATGCTGTGGGCTTCCGCGATACGGTCAACACACTGGTGGACCGGCAGCTCAAGGTCATGGAAGCCTCCCGGCACATGGAAAATGCCCTGGCCAATCAGAAAGGTTTTGCAACCTATTATTTTTTGGACAGCGATCCCAAGTGGCTAAAGGAATTGTCCCATTACCGTGAGATTTTTCGCAACTGGCTCGAGGTCGCCGAGAAAACGGAACAACCGTCCGTCCATGCTGAACTGGTGGAACAGATTGGCCGTCAGTATGATCAGTATGTCAGCCAAAAAGACCGTATCATTGAAATGTATCGAAGCGGCGACCGGGCAAAGGGCGAGCAGATGCATTGGGATGTGCGCAGCCAGTTTTTTGAATTAAACCGGATGTGTCGGGCATATAGCCGGTTAAATGAAGAAGAGATCCACCGGTTCCGGGAAAACGTCCGGGAAAAATCAGCCGCCATGAGCTCCTTTGTGGTTGCCGGGCTGATTGTTTCAGTTGTGCTTGGGGTTTTTATGGCCTTTTTGCTCATTGTCCGGGTCATCGGCCCCATCCGACGGCTTGCTGCAATGGCTCCGGATGCCCACGAGCATACAGGGCCGGCCAATGAGGTGGCTTTGCTCGATGACCGGGTTCGGGGTATGATCACGGACATGGACCGGGCCCACAGCGAACTGCAGCAAAGCCAGCAATTGCTGATGCATTCGGAGAAAATGGCGCTGGTGGGCAAGCTCGCAACCGAGGTGGCCCACAGCATTCGCAGCCCCATGACATCGATCAATATGCGGCTTTTCTCCCTTCAGAGAAATCTGGATCTATCCGACACTCAGAAAGAGGATTTTGAGGTGGTGGCAGAGGAGATGCGCCGTTTGGATAACATTGTGCGCAATTTCCTGGAATTTTCCCGCCCGCCGAAACTCAATAAGAAACGGGTCAATATATCCAGGGTCATCGACATGACCCTGGAACTGCTCGAATACCGGCTAAAACGCCATGATGTGGAAATTATCCGGCAGCAGGCCGAAAACCTGCCGCCTGTGGAGGCTGATACGGAATTGATGAAGGAGGTTTTTGTCAATCTGATTGTCAACGCCTGCGAGGCCATGGGGGACGGCGGGCGGATTTTTATCGAAGAAAGCCAGGTGGCAGGTGACCGCAACGGCCGCGCTGTGAGAATCAGCATCCGGGATACCGGCCCGGGTATTCCGGAAGAAGCCCGGCAGAAGATTCTCGAGCCTTTCCATACGACCAAGATCCAGGGAACCGGGCTGGGGTTGTTTATCACAGGCCGTATCATCCGGGAGCACGGAGGGCAGCTCAGCATTCATTCGGCTGAGGAGCAGGGCGCAAACTTTATCGTTACCCTGCCGGTGCCGGAGGAGGATGGAAATGGCTGAAATTTTGATTGTCGACGATGATGTTCAACTGCGGCAAAGCTTTGCCCGGCTCCTGGGGGAGGAAGGATATGGCGTGCGGATGGCTTCCTCCGGGGAGGCCGGAATTCAGGCCGTTGAAGACCATCTGCCGGATCTGGTGGTTATGGATGTGCGCATGCCGGGAATCGATGGCATTGAGACCCTGCAGCGCATTCAGGCCATTGATAGCAAGCTGCCTGTGGTGATCATGACCGCCTTCGGCACCACGGAAACCGCCATTGAAGCCACCAAGCAGGGAGCTTTTGACTATGTTCTCAAGCCGTTTGATGTGGGGGACATGCTCAAAATTATTGACCAGGCTGTGAGTGCCGGGCGGATGATGCATCAGCAGGTGCAGATGGGGGCCGGCCCGGAAACCGGGGGCGCTGATGTCATTATCGGCCAAAGCCCGGCCATGCAGAAAGTCTACAAGGCCATCGGCCGGGTGGCGCCCACCGATGCTACAGTCCTGATCCGGGGAGAATCCGGTACCGGCAAGGAACTGGTGGCCCGGGCCATCTACCAGCACAGCCAGCGGGCGGGCAAACCCTTTCTGGTGATCAATTGTGTGGCCATCCCCGAAACCCTGCTGGAAAGCGAGCTGTTCGGCTATGAAAGAGGCGCTTTTACAGGGGCGGCCAGCAGGCGTGTGGGCAAGTTTGAGCAGGCCCACGGCGGCACAGTATTTCTTGATGAAATCGGGGATATGCCCATGTCCATCCAGGCCAAAATCCTGCGCCTTCTCCAGGAGCGAAGCGTTGAACGCCTGGGCGGCCAGCAGCCCATTGACGTGGATGTCCGGATTATCGCCGCAACCAACCGGGACCTGGAAGGGGCGCTTGAAGAGGAAAGGTTCCGGGAGGATCTTTATTATCGCCTTAAGGTTGTGACCATTGAGGTGCCGCCGTTAAAAGACAGAAAAGAGGACATTCCCCTGCTTATCGATTATTTTCTTTTTCGTTTTTCCAGGGAAATGAACGTAAACAATCCGGGCATCAGTGACGAAGCCCGCCAGAGGGTCGAGCAACACTTCTGGCCCGGAAATGTCCGGGAACTGGGCAATACCATCAAAAAAGCCCTGATTTTCAGCCGGGGATATCCCATTCAGGCCGGTGACATTTACCAGGCCATTGCCGGAGAAGGCCGGGATGACGATGATGGCGGCGGCATGGACCTGGAAGCCGCCGGCCGGAAGTGGATCCGGTCTATGCTGGCTTCTGGAGAGAACCCGGATATGTTCAATTTTTTAATGGATCAGTTCGGCCGCATGATCGTGGGAGAAGCCCTGAATCTCACCGGCGGCAACCGCAGCCGGGCTGCCAGACTGCTGGGCATGTCCCGTCCCACCCTGCAGGCCCGGATTGAAAAGTACAACCTTTCCCTGGAAACCTCTGTCAAAAGCTCCTGATTCTGTTTCTTTAAACATCTCTTTTTACATCCTGTAAAAAAAACCAGCGACCCGCCCGGGGCCGGGTTTTGGTTTTTGCGCCTGCCGCTTTCTTCACTCCGGATTGAAAAAGAATTAATGATTTATTTTTCAGTATGTTAACGAGTTTTATGGGCGTTTGGCATTTTTTTTGCTTAAACGAAGATAAACCGTCTACAGAGAGTTTTTGATCATGCCAAATCCCCTTATTTTAATCGCTGACGCAAATGCCCACATCCGGTTATTTCTGAAAACGGGAATTTACGGCTGCGGGCTTTGATGTTGTTGCCGCCAGTGTTCACACGGAAGTGCTGCACCTGTCCCAGGCGGAGCAGAAACCGGATCTGATTGTTCTTGATCCGAACCTTCCCTTTATAGACTGGGATTTGGCCATTGCCGGTATCCGCGGCAGCCCCCCGGATCCCAGTTATTCTTTATACCCCATATGCAGAAGAATTTTGAAAATCAAGGAACACAGCATGCATTTTCCAGTCTCAGGCGTTGAAGTGAATCCGGCCATCGCATTTGTTGTTGCCTTTATAATTTCATTTTTTACTTCTATGGGCGGTGTTTCAGGCGCATTTCTCCTTTTACCATTCCAGATGACGTTCCTGGGTTACACGCACCCTTCGGTGAGTGCCACAAATCAACTTTTCAACGTTGTAGCTATTCCCAGCGGCGTTTATCGTTACTTCAGAGAAGGCCGGATGGTCTGGCCACTGACCTGGATCGTAATCATCGGCACGCTGCCCGGAGTTCTGATCGGCGCCATTGTACGCTTATCTTGGTTACCGAATCCACAGCACTTCAAACTTTTTGCAGCGTGTGTACTATTGTATATCGGTGCAAAAATGGGACGAGAGCTGGTGGGTAAGAATTCTATCCAAAGCAGCAAAGCTGAAAGCGAAAAACGATTTTATGAAATGATCCGCCGCCACCGATCAAAGGCCGGCGGAATGGAAATGGCTTTGAAACCTGTCAGAGTGGACTATTTTAACCTGAAACGACTGGGATATACTTTTTATGACGAATCCTTTGATGTCTCCTTTTGGGGTATTTTCAGTCTCAGCTTTGTGGTGGGCATTGTGGGTGGCATCTACGGCATTGGCGGCGGCTCCATCATCGCCCCGTTCTTCGTAACCTTTTTCGGCCTGCCGGTCTATACCGTGGCCGGAGCCGCGCTTATGGGCACCTTTGTCACCTCTGTGGCCGGAGTTCTTTTCTACCAAACCATTGCCCCGTTTTATCCAGCCTTGTCCGTGGCACCGGACTGGATGCTGGGCCTTTTGTTCGGGTTGGGTGGAATGGCAGGCATGTACCTGGGCGCACGGTCCCAGAAATATGTTCCAGCCGCAAAGATTAAGTGGATGCTGACAGGCATTATCATCTTTACCGCTCTAAAATATATGACCGACTTTTTCGGCTATTAGCGTCTCCTATATCAAAATTCTTGCATCATCATCTGATTGGAATTGTTGCCGACAGGGTGGTTTTCTGGCCAAGATTGGATTGCATCTGAAAACTCCCTTCACAGAGCTCTATGCGGTCCCTCATGGCGCGCATTCCAAAGCCTTGGTGCGACTGAACTGCCAAAGCAGTTTGCCGGATGCCATGCTTTTTCTCCTTGTCAGAGGCTTGAGTTCCGGTGCCAGTTAAGGCTGTCAGTATGATTTAGCCTTTTTAACGTACCCAAATTCAATGCCCTTTTCAAACATAAAAAACATAACACCATGTATCTGTAAATTCCGGCTATAGGCCCTCTGCAAAAAATCCGAAAGCCCTTCCATCGAAAAAATCCTTTTCAATATGGAAACCGGGGGCACAACCTGCTCACACCCGATTATTTATTTACTTGTGAAAACACTGCCAAGAGAAATTTTTAACGGCTCTTTCCGGGGCGGTATGCCTTGGGTCAGGAAAATCTTATGTGCGCAAAAATTTGCATCCCGGCGGGCTTTTTCAGGAAACATCAAGAGAAATGCCGCAACATTTGATCCAGGGTCTTTTTTATCCTGACTTTAACCCTGCCAATGGTCAGTTCCGACTTTCTTATCCGGAGACTGTCGGCCTCCCGGCAGGCGGTATTCACCGCCGATTCAACCAGGACAACTGGAAGGGTGGGAGAGGCCGTATCGCCGGTCCTGGGAACGTAAATATCAAACAAAAGATCTTTTTGTATTCTGCCCAGCACCTGGGAGGGGATATTCGGAACCAGCAACCGGTCCCGGTCGCCAATGATTTCATCGATCGCTTTGACTGCCTGCCAAAAGTTGTCCTGCTCAGTGTAGTTGATACCCGGAAACAGACTGTCTGCCACCAAAAGGTTGAGCACAGCATGGGCGGCTCCGGCCCGCTCGTTGTTTTCCACGATCCGCCCGATGGCGCGGGTCGGGTCGAACTCGTCCCGCATCAGGTTGTGCAGCCGCTGTTTTGACGCTTTAAGATCTCCTGGTCCGGGCGTGTTCTTTTCGTCAGGAACCAGCCCGTCCAAGTCGGAATACCGGGTGATGAGCCTGGTTTCGGGCTCTCCGTCCTTGCCGATGCAGGAAACGGCATAGGCCACGACTGTGGCATTCATTTCCGGCACCTCCTCTTCCAGGCGGACCGCACACTCTGGAATCTCAAAATCGGTAAAGCGCTTTACCACCTGATCGAAAACCGGCTCGCCATAGGATGCGAAACAAAGCGGTCCTTCCATATCCGCATCGCCTTTTTCATAGAGCTGCTGATTGGCGGTCAACTGTGTCTTTTCCGGGATTCCCCGCAGGCCTTCAAGGATGATCACTGGCTTTCCCGCCACGACCACACTGCCTGTTTGCTGGAGATAGTCGGACCTGTACAAGGCGTCCCAAATGTTGTCAAGGGTGACAGGGGCCGGGTTTCGGTCCTGCCTGTCCTGGAGCCGCAGGTAGATCTCATAGAGCTGTGCGGCCGGGATTTCCATGGTTTCTGTTCGCTGCTGCTGCAAACAGATGCGCTCCCGGGCTCTTCTAAACAAACTTTCTTCATTCAGCGTGCCCTCGGCCAGCTGGGCAAATTCATCTTCGTTTACGGGAAGCATGGAAATCTGCTGCTCGCCCACTACGCCTCCAGCCTCAGCCAGGCGTGTCAACAGCCGGTCATAGACGATCTGTTCCGCGGAATCCACGTAGCAAAGGTTCAACACGAATATCCGGTCATGGGTTTGTCCGATGCGGTCAATGCGCCCGATCCGCTGCTCCACCTTCATGGGATTCCAGGGGAGGTCATAGTTAATGATGAGATCGGCGGTCTGGAGATTGATACCTTCGGCAGCCGCATCCGTACACACCAGGACATCGATTTCTCCGCGCAAAAACCGGTGTTTGATTTCGTCGCGTTCCACGCCGCGCATCCTGTTGCTGCCGGGCTCCGTGTACTGCCCGCCCTTCCCGGAATAGGTGCCAAGCAGCATGGAGGGGTGTACCTGGCGAAACCGGCTTACAATATCCGTCAGGGTATCGTAAAAGCGGGTAAAAATAACCGTCTGACGAAGCCTCCCCCCAGAAAGACGCCTTTTTTGCAAAACAGAGAGCAGTTCCTTCATCTTCAGTGGCATCCCGGACAGATCCTCCAGGGGGGCAAGCATTTGGCCGAGTCGTTTTTCCTCCCAGGCGAGGTCCTCGGATGTACGGTTTTTCAAAAAGGTATCGATGATCTCTTCATCAATATCCTCATCTTCCCCGTAGAGCTTGTCGCGGACCTCCGGGTCGGCATCCGCGTCCTGCGCCGGCTGCATGTGTTTCCGGGTGGCGGCAACCCGGTCTTTTCTCCGCCGCAGGGTTTCTTTCAGGGAAAATGTGCTGGATGCCAGCCGCAGGCGAAGCGAGCTCAGATAAAACCCCACGCTGGTTTTCCAGGCAGTGCCCTGATTGTGCGCCTCGATCTGCCGGGTCAAATCCCTGCAGTAGGTTTCCAGTTCGTCATAGGCTGTTTTTTCCAGACCGGTCAGCACGATACGGGGTACGGGCAATATTTCCCGCTTTGCCAGGTTGGCGCCCAGCCGGCCGTTGTCCCGGTATATTTCCAGAAGGGTGCGTGTATGTCGCAGCATGACCCTGGAAAGGGGGGCGGCGGCAAAGATGAGGCGCTGGATATGCTTGCGGTCCTGACCCCGGGGAATATGGTCCTGCTCCAGCCATTGCCTGGCCGGCTGGCGGATACGGCCATCGATGACGGCCTCTTGAAAAAACTGCCATAAAAACGGATCATAGGTCTTGACGGATTGGACGGCTTTTTGCAGGAAGTCCCATTCGTGGGTTTCGAGCTGCTGGTGGTCCACCAGTTTTCCCAGGGTGCGGTAAAAGGCCCAGGTAAAGGTTGGATCTTGCTGGAAATGGCCGACCCTCCGGGTGAGATACACGAGGTCGAATACCTCGATCCAGTTGAGCTGCATGGGGGTGGCCGTGGCCAGCCAGAGGCTTTTGGTTTTCAGGCCCAGCCCGTCCCGGATCGCAGCAAACAGCTGCCCGAAACGCGGAGCGCTTCTTTCCCCGGATCCGGGATCCTTTCGTCTGGCATAATGGGCCTCGTCCACCAGGGCGAGATCAAACGGCCGTGCTTCCCGGATTTCTCCCAAACGCTGTTTTCTGCTGAAGAGCCCTGTGGAGATGATGCATAAATCCGGATCGTATAGCCCGGATGCCGGTTTGGTTTCTTCGGAAGGGAAAATATAGTCATGTCGCGCGGCGGCGCCCCCCATAGCACGACCAAACGGCATAAAAAACTTGGCGGCCATCTCCCGCTGCCACTGCCGGGTCAGGCTTGCAGGTGGTGCGATCAAGACCCGGTGTATGAGCCCGGACAGGAAGAGCGACCGGATCGCCAGGCCGGCTTCGATGGTTTTGCCAAGGCCCACCTCATCGCACAGCATATAGTTGTAAGGCCAGGTCCGGATAAGCCGCCGGGCAACGATCTCCTGATGGGGCCAGGGTTTTACCGGCGCGGTTTCCATGCCCACATAGCGGCCGCCGGGCAGGCGAGGACCATCCTGTATCAAAGCAAAACGAAGGCGCTCCATTACAGAAGGCGGGTCGACTTCCGGGGCGTATGCGGAAGAACCGTCAATCTCCTTCGGGCGCCGGACTTCTTCTGCAATCTGGATCAGCCGTTGGGTGACGGCTTCCGGAAGGGTCAGTACCCGGATATAGGGATTTTCATTCTCCCAAAGCGCTTCAAATGAAACGGCGGCATCCTCGATGCGCTGCCGGTCGGATTCCGCCCACCAGCTGGCGTGCAGATTGATGTTCTCCGCATTGTGAACCAGGGCCCGGCGGGATTCGTTCAGCGAGCCGGAGATATAAATCCGGTCGCCTTCTGCATCCGTGAATATGGCCCATTTTTCATGGACATAGCCGTCCTCGCGGGATTCAAATGGCAACGGCCGGCCGGTTTGCCCGTGAACCCGGAACGCCACCCGGACCTCCAGGCAGCCGGATGAAACCATCCATGCCAGCAGCGCAACCCCGTGCTGCACATCCTCGGGCCAGGCACTCCGATCTCCCAGTTCCCGGTTCAGCCGTGCGGCCATTCGGCTTTCATCGCCTGCGAGGATGGCTGACACGTCATGCGGATCCAGATCAGCACCGACGATCATCCGCATCCGGCCGGAAACCTTTGCAAAGGCGGAAAATCCCTGGGAGGCCACAGCCAGCGACGAGGAGCGGAAGTATCCGGCAACCCGGTCGTATGCGATGCTTTTTTGCAAAACAGGGATGTAGAAGTCATGCAGGATGTTTACCGGCCGGCCGTCTGGCCCGGTGGACGAGGTCTTGTAGGAGTAGTTCCAGGATCGGTCTTGGAATAACGGTGGTTTCAGGCTTCCGCCTCCAGGCTGTTATCGGGTTGGGACAGGATATTGAGCACCTTGGCCTGTGCAGATTCCAGCAATGAATCCCGAATAAAGACACTGGCATTCAAAATCTCAATGCCGATCAATTCACCTTTTTCGTTCAGCTCGGCGGTGATGTCCGGGCTGAGCTCGATACTGTTGTGCTCCTGTTCCTCCGATATCAGCAGATGCAGCACATCCTGTTTATTAAAGTATGTCATTTTAGGTTTTTTCATGTTCAAACCTCCCGGTTTTAAGGCGAAACTTTATCTGCTGGCGGGTTGTCGCATGAACCGTAACAGGAACAATGGTATCACCTGCTATTTCATAGGGTATCATCACAATACGGTCGTCATGCTTCCCGACAGCAATCATTCGATGGGTCGCCACATCAAAATACCGCTCGGAAGAGTACCGCAAAATCTCTTCGATTGTTGCAAAAGAAAATCCCCTCTTCTCAACACGATATATAACATAATCATTCCAAACAATTGAAGGTTTTTCATCACTCAACGGGCATTCCTCCCGGTATTTTTCACTGCAACCCAAAAATAATGGCGCGGGCCTCTTTTTTCAATGATTCATCCGGAACTTCAGCGGCCCATACCGCCAAAAGCGCCCGCAGCATCTCCTGCTTCCCATCGGCATGCCGGTCCAGGTACGCCCGGGCGACCGGGATGTCGCCCTTCCGGTAGGCGAGGATCAGGCCGCAGAGCAGGTCCCATTCGGTCCGCGGCAGCTCCATGCGTTTTCCATGGCGTTCTTCCGGGCGGACCAGCCGCATTTTCGAACCTTTTCGCACCAGGGGGGCATAAAACCCATGATCTTCTGCATCCGATCCTGCGGCGCGCCCGGCAGAAGCCCCCTGGGTGCCATACCCGATGAAGCGGTCACCGGGTACATACCCGCCGGTCTTGTTTTCCATGGCGATATTGAGGCTGCGGGATATGTTCAGGGCCTCGTCGTAGGGAAATTCTGCGAGGCGGTAGATACCAAACAGGGTAACGGCCATGGCCGCCTCAGGGGACAAATCGGCTACGTTTAATCGGCCGCCGGTAATCCGCCGGATCTGGTTTTCGGACACCACCCGGCTGGCTTCGTTCATGGCGCGGATAGGCCCAACTTCCTCGTCGCCGTCAATAACCGGCCATTGCTCCGATAGTACCCGCAGCGCGCGGCCGTAGGAGGCGACCATTTCGTCTACCGGGTTGAGCTTTAAAGACTGGAACTCTTCGAGCCCCTCAGCCACGGCCTGTTGAATTCGCTGCTGGACACCCGTGCCGCCTAAACCACTCCATATAGCCGGGTCTGAAGATTGGGCTATGCGCTTACGGCAAGAAAGAAAAATGGAGCTGGCAGCCGAGGCATTATTCATAATATGTTGAGAATTGGTAAATTCCGACTCGATTGGCAATGCAGAACTGATAATCCAGTTGTTTTCAATCAATGATTTTGTAAGAGCCTCCCATGCATCCTGGCTTTTATGGGTAAACATAACCGTCATCAGGCCAGAGGACTTTATGACCCGGTAGCATTCTATAAAAATATCCGCCATCATTTTTTCGTATGTCAAATGCGCAGACTTGCTTCCACCATCGCGGTCCGGGTTCGCAACAGCCTCATTTTGCTTATCACTCAAGCGCCGTTTATAATAATCCGGATATAAATCGGAAAGGGTTCGTTTTTCCCATACATAAAAATAGTCTGACAATTCTGCGTATTGGACATTATTATAATAGGGTGGATCCATGCATACCAGGTCTACAGAGTTGTCTGATAACTTGGGCATATATGCGGCAGTTCCATTTTGGATGGAAGCCGGGTTTGCTTTCGCATGGGATGGTACGAGAGCAGCTATACCATCGTAGGCGTCATATATTTGCGAGAGGCACCATTGAAAACCGGAGTGGGGTCCTGAAAAGATCATCTCCCCAAACGTCCATTTTAACGAGAAATCATGCCGTCCGAATGTGCCTGATACCTGACCTCTTTGGGCGATCCATCGGGTTTGTCTGCTGTTGTAATCAACTCCCTTGTCAATCGCAAACTGCAGATACGTCACCACAGCCCGGCCTTTTTCCTCTCCCAGTTCGGAAAGGATCTGCGGTTTCAGCCGGTTGAGTTCTTCGACCAGGGTCAGGTGGCCCAGTAGCTGCCGAGGGGTGAACATGTCGCACCAGCGGGGCATACCGTAGGTGGCCGGGCGCATATCATTGCCCTGGGGAAATTTTTCCGTGGGAATCAGTCCCTGGTCATCCCACCGGTCCCAGTTTTCCTGCAGGCGCTTTTCCGCCTCCTTTAATGCGTCCAGGTCCTGCTGGTTGGGCGGGCGGAAGAAACGGACCTTTTCCGTTTTGATCTCCCCCTTTTTTTCACCGCTTTTGTACCGCTGGGGCTGTCCGTTTTGATCCAGCTTCGGCTGGAACCGGACGGCCACCACGCAATAAAGCCGGTCTTTCCATTGGCCATGGGACGATTCCCCCCTGGCCTGGGACTTTATCTCTTCGGAGTCGATCGCCTGTCTGCAGTGAACACAGGAACCAACGCCCCTGTTTACGGTCGCAAAATCAGGATCTTCACCGCCGGGTCCCTTCCCCTTGGTCGCCCGGTAAGTTTCAAATCGAACTTTGCCGTTTTGCTGCCGGCCGTCCGGGAGGATCTTTACGCCCCACTGGTTCCCGTCTACCTTGCTCAGCCAGCAGGTATTCATCAGCGGCGCCTTCCCGCCGCAATTGGGGCAAGTAACTTGGCGGCAGTAGAGGAAAGAGGTCGTATCTTCATGGCTGAAGAGAGTTTCCGTATCGGCGCAACTTTTTATATGATTTCTTAGCTCTTTCATTTCAGCAGGTGGAAGCATATGCTTGGAGGGAAAAAACAGATTCATTTTTTCATCAAGCAAGTCAATCAGTTTTGCACCCCATAACTGAATCTCTTTGGTCAAGGACGGCCCGAATTTTGAGGGATATTCTAATGTAGCATGCAAGATTACTGATGCCACCGGATTTAACTCGTTGGCTATTACCTTATGCCCCAAGCGCAATGCTTCGAAAGGTATAGATCCCCCGCCTGCGGTTGGGTCCAGTACAGTGCATGGTGTTTTTACGGGACAGGGATTTTTTTTGTAGGCCCTATCGTATCCGTATAAATTTGGAACACGGACACCCCTGCTCCCGGCCAAAGCCATTAAGTCCTTGAACCATGCAGGATCCGACGGCATGTGGAAAACTGGTATATTCTCGTTTTCCGATGGCCAAGGCTTTGGAAACGGCTGCGACTCTTTTTCCCAGCGAAGAAGAATTGGATCGTTGCTCAAGGAGTCATCGTTCTCCTTTAGCTTGGCAATAATTTTTAAATGATCTTCTCTGTCCTCGTTTTCTTTTTCCAGTTGGCGTATGATCGTGTGATCCACCGTCAACAGTTCCCGTCCATCATCATCCTCATGGACTTTGTCGAGAACCTTGCCGGTCAGCGTCCACTGCACCCCGTTGATTTCCACCACCCGCTTTTCAATGCCAAGCTGGCGCAGAAACCAGTCCGGATCCGTGTCCGCCGGCAGAAGGGATGCGAGGATGGCTGCCCGGCTGGGGGTCAGGGGGCGGCGCGCCCACCAGACATGAAGCCTGTGGGTAGGCGGTGCTTTACCTGTATCCCTTTCCCGCTGGGCTTCCGCCCCCACCTGGTGGCAGGGGAAACCGGCCTCGATAAGCCGGAGATCGTCTTTCCATGGTTCGCTCATGAATCGCCTTTTTTCGTTTTGATCATCAGCCGCGCAGGCGCAGGTCCGCCAGCATCTGCCCGATATGGGGGTCTTTGGGGTGCCCGGCCAGCACGACCTTCATTCCGGCCGCGGCCCACCGGTTTGCCGCATCTCCGTAGGTGGTCATCCGGGAATGCCAGTATGCGGCCTCCTCCCGGGTAAACCGGTCCACCCGCCGGGCAATGAGCTCGATGCGGTCGAGCTCCCGGATCCGCTCCTGCAGCTTGAAAATCAGCGCCAGTTTGTACCCGGCTTCATCGGTCAGCGGAAGATTCCCCCGGAAAGTGATGCGGGATCCGTTCACGTACTGCTGCAGGTCCAGGGAAAGCCCCTGATCATTTTTTACCCGGGCGAGAATGGTACGCAGGACCGGAAGACAGCGCTGCTGCTGGGGGCCGTGAAGAACACCGCTTTCCCTGAGAACGGACCGGGGAGCGATCAGGTCGTCCGCATCGGTTCGCTGATCCGGCAGGATACGCTGTTTGATGACCATTACGGGAACAGGCTTGTCCTTGTGCTCCGTGATCCGCAGTATCCATGGCGAGCCCGGGATTTCGGGCCTGACCGTTTGATAGTAATGGGTCTGCTGGTGTTTTTTCGATGCGGTTTTTACGCTCATGCGATCTCCGTGCTATTCGGCGTCCTTTTTGAGTTCTGCGACAAAAGGACAGTCGGTTTCAGGATGGTTGATGGTCAGGTGGCATTCGGTCTGCTCCCCGGTACGGACAGTGCCGTGAACCGTTTCGAAAAGCTCGCCCAGGTCCCGGATGGATTCCGGGGTCGCATTTTCAACGACAATCCGCATGACCCCCCCGGAAGGCAATTCCATATCGACGAGATCCAGGCTGTCAATGCGGCTTTTGCCCCCTTTCTGGTATATGGATCCCATTCGGCGAAGCAGCGGCATCACTTTCCGTGCGCCGTCCTTGCCGGCAATCCGGATGGTGTTGTCTTTTTCCGATATCCATCCCTTTTCCGCAGCCCTGGCCGGGGTGATGACCACATCCTCCGGCGCGGGCATATAAAAGGCACCGGCCGATCCCATAATCAGATCGGGTTTTTCATTCTGCCCGGGGGTTCCTTTATAGGCGGCAATTCTGCTTTCATTGATCAGCTCGGATATCGCGCTTTTGACTTCTGTGCCGGGGATGTCTCCGAAACTGGACCCCAGCTTTTCCGATATTTGGTCGATCGTGGCCTCGGGCGTTTCGCGTACCGCGTCGCGGATCCAGTCTTTTATGCGACGCGGTTCGGCAGAATCGGTTTTGCCCCATCCCCGTTGTTTTGCACCTGCCGGGGTCACCAGGGAGTAGCCTTTCCGTATATCCACGTCAAAGGGTAGCTCTCCGGCTTCGCTGCTGTAAAATTCGTCCGGCAGGGTGGTTTCCTCACCGCCCATCCGAAACAGGCACCACACCCCGCGCCTGACCCCTTCCCGGATTAACTGGTCGAACACCTCCCGGGATTCCAGTACGGGCCAGTTGCGAAGCTGCCGGAAGTTTTCCGCAGCTTTTTGCACTTCCAGGATATCGTGGCCGGAAAAAAACAGCCTTGCAAGAGCCGTAAGGATCGATTGCGTAATCGCATCACCGGTGATCAGCTCGCCGTCTTCAAATAGGGTTTTGCGGATCTGTTCCACCACGGGCGTGCCCCCTTCCCCGCCGGATGTCCGTATTTCCCGTGAAACGATCTGGCCGTTGGCCGATGGATACCAAAGGTTCCGGTAGCTTTCGGTCACGGTTGACACCAGGGCGTTTTCCCGCTCGCTATACCGTTTTTTGAACTCGTCCGCCTCCAGTTTTGCAGGCTTGATACCGTAATTTTCCGGGTTTTTCCTGAGCTGGCGCATTGCCAGAACGGTGCGGGCCAGATCCCGCAAACGGGTAAGGCTTTCATTGCTCGTATCCGAAGTCTTCCCCAGGTTCAAATCCTGCTGGCGATACCTGCCGGATGTTGCCACCGTATCGGGGATGAGCAGAAACACCAGGTTCTGTTCGACCCTGGGGCGGTTGGGGCCAGCGGTGGTGATGAACTGCTCGACGTTGACCGCACCCGTGTTCAGTGCGACCAAAGCCAGAGATAACTTGCCGCTGTTGTCCGGGATGTGTTCCGGGGCGCTCACATCGGGGATGACGGAAAAATTGGAGACACTATCGCTTATGACCTTTCTGGCGGTGGCGGCGAGCAGGCTGTCCACGGCTTCCGACGACAGGCCGCGTCGAAGTTTGGCCAGTGCGATGTTCACCGAGGGCTCCAGGCTGGCATAGTAGCGTCCCTGGTTGAACCGCAGATAAAAGGCGCTGTTGCTGATTTCCTTGAGCGCCTCGGCAACCTGCGGGGGAGTGAGACCGGGAAAGGAGACCTCGAAAAGAGCATCCTGCTCGGTGAGCCCGAATATGTTCGAGGAAAGCCCCTGGTCACTGCCCACAAGGCTGTGCAGAAAAACTGTTTTCCAGGTGTACTCGAACAGTGGCCAGCCTTCCGGATGGGGATTTTTGCGGTCGGCCAGCTCGGCGTTGCTTCTTCCTCCGGAAAGGCTTTGGGTATCGGCCCCGCCCACATCGGCGTTTAGCACGGCAAGCAGCTCGCTGCTGCCGGAGCGACCGATGATTTCGTTAACGGTGCGGGCATCGCGCATATCCAGATGGCAGGTATGAATCATGGGGATTGGAGCTTGTTTCTGCCACAGGGTGCGGACCGCCAGGGCGAGAATCCGCAACACACCACGGGTCCCCTGAAAATTTTCATACGTGGCCAGCTTGTTGTTCAAAAAATCGATAAACGAAGGGTGAAAGGGGTAATGGGATGCCATGCGGTCGGAGAAATCCTCGCGGGTGGCTTCATCCGGGAGAAGGGCGGAATTTTTCCGGTACATATCCATATAGAAGACAGCGGTATCCCGTGCCGCATCGGAATCAATATGATGGAACAGTCGCTTGGCCAGGACCCGCGAAATTTCGCTGGCCTGGACCGGGACAACGGAGGTTGCATCACGCGAGACCACACTCGCAACGCCCTCCACGGCCTGTTGACCGATGGCCAGGGCCTCGTCGGGATCCACGTCCCGGCCGGTGATCTCGGTGAGCAGCTTGCCCAGCTCCCCGGTCTGCCGGGCAAAGGCGTCAGTCTGGCTGGCCAGGGTGAGGATGAGGGATACGCCGGGATTGGAGCGGGCATGTTCGTGGAGGTTCATCAGAAAGGAGGACAACTGTTCGCTGCCATTCGGTATAGCGGCGGACAGGCGGGCGGCGTACTGGGCCAGCTCATCGATCATCACCAGCACTTTTCTCCCGCTAAACAGGGTTGCAAAGTAATTTTTCCCCGGTGCGGCAAAACTTTCGGCATCGTCCTCCACTTCCCGGTACAGCACCTCCCCGCCGATCTGGTACGCGATTTCACCCCAAAGGGTATAGGGTACAAGCTCAGTGCCCCTGGGCTTGTGAACCGGTATTTCATTGCCTGCAATCCCCACTACGCTGATCTCCCCCCGGCGGGGAATCCATTTTTCCTCCACCAGGTCCCGGATATGCGGGGAGAGTTCATCCCCCTTGTATCCGATATGGGTACAGGCAATCAGGGTATGGGTCTTGCCGCCGCCGAATGCGGTTTCCAGGCGATGGATGGCCGGCGCCGTGTTATCCCCGGCGAGCCTGGCGAACACCTCGTTCAACACCATTTTGAAGCCGTCCGTGGCGTAGGTGCCCTCGGAAAAAAACTGTATGGCATCCGTGTAGACCGGATGAATACCCTGCCGGTTCTCCTGGTAGAAGCGGATCACCTCGGCAAGGGATGCGGTGAAAATCTCCGGGTTGAACGTACCGGTCAGGATATCCTGCCTGGGCTGGCAGGTGTCGGTGATCTTTTGCATGCGGGCCCTCCCGGGTGAATGGGTCGCTCATCAGAAATTGAAAACGCCGAAGCAGAGGCATTTTAAGGAATCAGCCAGTGATCTTTATGTATACGAAATTATATAGATATGAAATGTTTGCCGCTTCCGTCAAGCTGAATCTGAGAAAAGGGGATGCGCAAACCCTTTGCCCGACAGGCTATTGCGGGGGCGCCGGCAGCAGGTATTCGTTTCGGTCATATAGGGGGAAATTTCCGGACCAGTTTGTTTTTCACAATGCCATGGCATAGAAAACGTTTTTTATGACACAGAAATTCATTGCATCAAGGGGTTAACCGTATAGAAAAATCAAAGGGAAGTCGTTAATACGCGTGCTCATGAAATTTTTTTAGACAGCAAGCAGTATTTGCGTATTTCGGTCGATCCGGCCCCACTTGGCGCCGCCGGCATTTGCTTACCCGGCAACAATTTTTATTATGGCACTCCCTTTGGTAGCACAAACGAACTGCCAAATAAAAAAGCCCCATTTAATGGGGCTTTTCAATACTTATTGGCTGAGGGTCCAGGATTCGAACCTGGGTTAACGGGGCCAGAACCCGTCGTCTTGCCACTAGACCAACCCTCAGCAGCAAAATTGTATTTATGTAAAATAACAAAAAACCAAATCGTGTCAAGCCAAATTTTTTACCCGGTTCACGCCTGTTTTTCAGCCTGATCCCGGACAAACACCGCGGCTTTTTCCAGCCGTGCAATGGTTTCATCCCGGCCCAGGATCTCGATCATTTCAAATATGCCCGGGCTCACGGTTTTGCCGGACAGGGCCAGGCGCACCGGCTGGGCGATTTTACCGAATTTCAGGTCATAGGCCTCCATGACCTTTACAAACGCGGGCTCCAGATGCTTTTCATCAAAGGTTTCCGTGTTTTTCAGCTCCGTGATCAGATCCCGGATCGGCGCGGCCACTTCGGGTTTAAAAAATTTTTTGACCCCTTTTTCCTCGTAGTTTTCCGGGGCCGAATAATAAAACACCGCAGCCTCAGCCATTTCCACAAAAGTCTTGGACCGGGGCTGCAGGGTCTTGATCACCGCGTGCAAAAACGCGTTGTCTTCGGCTGCAATCCCGTGTCCGCCCAAAAACGGAATCAGGTGAGGGGCCAGTTTTTCAGGCGGCGTGCTGCGGATGTGCTCGGCATTTAACGCCAGGAGTTTTTCCGGGTTAAACACCCCGGCAGACCGGCCTATGTGTTCGATGTCAAATTTTTCAACAAGCTCTTCGCGGGTGAAAAACTCCTGGTCCCCGTGGGACCAGCCCAGGCGCACAAGGTAGTTGAGCAGGGCATCCGGGTAATAGCCCATATCCCGGTAGGCGGTCACGCTCATGGCCCCGTGCCGCTTGCTCAGCCGCGCCTTGTCCGGGCCCAGCACCATCGGTACATGGCCGAAATCCGGCACTTCCGCACCCAGGGCCCGGTAGAGCAGAATCTGCTTGGGGGTGTTGCTGATGTGGTCATCGCCCCGGATAATGGTGTTGACCCCCATGGTGATGTCATCGACCACCACGGCCAGGTTGTATATGGGCATGCCGTCGCTGCGGCGGATAATGAAATCGTCGAGCTCGGCATTGGGAAAAACAATATTGCCCCGGATCTTGTCCTCCACCACGGTGTTTCCCATCAGGGGGGATTTAAAACGCACCACCGCCCCGGGTGTGGGCGGCAGGTTTTTTTCCCGGCAGGTGCCGTCATATTTGGGCTTGCCCCCGCTTTGGGCGGCCTGCTGGCGCATGGCCTCGATCTTTTCTTTGGAGCAGGTGCAGTAATAGGCGCTGCCCGTATCTATCAGGTGCTGAATATATTTTTCATATACATCCAGACGCCGGGACTGGTAAAATGGACCTTCATCCCAGTCAATGCCGAGCCACTCAAGGGCCTCGGCAATGGCGTCCACATATTGTTGGGTGGAGCGCTCCGCGTCGGTGTCCTCGTACCTGAGGATGAAACGGCCGCCGGTTTTCCGGGCGTAGAGCCAGTTAAAAAGGGCCGTGCGCGCCCCGCCGATGTGCAAAAAGCCTGTGGGGCTGGGCGGAAAGCGGGTGATGATGGTTTCCATGTGCAAATCTGTCCTGTGATTTACGGGTTATCCGGTTTTGTGGCTGTAAAAATCATCATGAAAGAAAACTATTTAATTTAGCCGACAACATGATGAAAATCAAGAACGCTTTTTTATGCCCTGCAAATTCCCTTGACATGGAGACGAATTTAACATATTAGTTTTTAGTGACCGTTTAATCGCAGATATACAGAGATATACAGAATTTACAAATTATTTCAAATAGTTGGGAGATTTCAAAATGGCAGTACCCAAGCACAAGGTATCCAAGTCCAAGCGGGACAAGCGCAGAACCCACCAAAAGGCCCATGCTCCGGCACTGAGCCGCTGTTCCCAGTGCGGCGAGGCGGTCATGAGCCACCGGGCCTGTCCGGAATGCGGAAATTACAAGGGCCGCAGCGTTATTGAGACCGAAGCGTAAGGGGATCCGTGATTATGACAATCGAAGACAAGATCAAAAAGCTCATTTCCGAAAAACTTGAGGTGGACCCGGCAGACGTTGTGCCCAAAGCATCGCTCATCGATGATCTGGGAGCCGATTCCCTGGCCATCGTGGAAATGATCATGACCATGGAAGAACAGTTCGACATCGAGGTGCCTGACGAAGATGCCGAACATTTGCGAACCGTGGAAGATGCCATTAACTATATCATTAAAAAAACCCAGTCTTAACGCCTCGGCACAATTGCCGGTTCGCCCCTGAGCGCCATCAAAAAACAAAACGACAGGAAAACGAGGCCCAGGATGCTTCCCCTTGCCATCGGTTCTGACCACGCAGGCTACGAACTCAAGGAGATCGTAAAAAACTATTTGATTTCACTTGACTTTAAAGTTGACGACTTTGGAACTGACTCCGGACAGTCCGTGGATTACCCGGATTTCGGCTCACTTGTGGCCGGCAAGGTCGACAGCGGCGAATATGAGCGCGCGATTCTGATCTGCGGCACCGGCATCGGCATGTCCATGGTGGCCAACCGGTTTGGCCGGGTGCGGGCGGCATTGTGCAACGACCTGTTTTCCGCCATCATGAGCCGCCGTCACAACGACGCCAACATCCTGGTCATGGGCGGAAGGGTGATCGGCACTGAACTGGCCCGCGAGATTGTGCAAGCCTGGATTCAAACCCCTTTTGAGGGCGGGCGGCACAGCCAGCGGCTGGAAAAATTTTGTGGAGGAAACTGACCTTTGAGCGATATTACGGACAAAAATGCAACCGCCGACGATCTGTCCCTGAACCTGTCCATTGTCAAAAAAGCTGACCCGGAAATCGCAGAAGCCATTTCCCGGGAATATGACCGCCAGAAAACCACCCTTGAGCTCATTGCCTCGGAAAACATTGTCAGTCCTGCGGTCATGAGCGCCCAGTCCAGCGTGCTGACCAACAAGTACGCCGAAGGATACCCGGACAAACGCTATTACGGCGGCTGCGAATATGTCGACATTGCCGAAACCAAGGCCATTGACCGGGCAAAAGCGCTGTTTGGCGCAGAATACGCAAACGTACAGCCCCATTCCGGCTCTCAGGCCAACATGGCCGTGTTTTTCGCCCTTCTGGAACTCGGTGATACCATCCTGGCCATGGACCTTTCCCACGGCGGCCACCTGACCCACGGCGCTGCGGCCAGTTTTTCGGGCCGGTTTTACAAGTTTGCCCATTACGGTGTCACAAGGGAAGAAGGCACCATTGATTATGACCAGGTGGCGGCCCTGGCTGAAAAGCACCGGCCCAAAATGATCATTGCCGGAGCCAGCGCGTATTCACGGACCATCGATTTCGGGGCGTTCTCCCGGATTGCCAGATCCGTTGGCGCCTGGTTCATGGTGGACATGGCTCACATTGCCGGGCTGGTGGCAACCGGACATCACCCCTCGCCCGTGCCCCATGCCGACGTGGTCACATCCACCACCCACAAGACCCTGCGCGGCCCCAGGGGCGGGCTGATTCTGGCCAAGACCGACCTGGACAAGGTGTTAAACAAGGAAATTTTTCCCGGGATCCAGGGCGGACCCCTGATGCACGTGATTGCAGCCAAGGCCGTGGCCTTCAAACTGGCCGCGGACGAGTCGTTTAAAGACTACCAAGCCAATGTGGTGGGCAATGCCCGTTCCCTTGCTTCCATACTCCAGCAAAACGGAGTGGATCTCATTTCCGGGGGCACTGACAACCACATGATGCTCGCAGACCTTCGAAATCTCGGGATTACAGGCAAAAAAGCAGAAGAAGCACTGGGCATGGCCGGCATTACGGTAAACAAAAACACCGTGCCCTTTGATACGGAAAGCCCCTTTGTCACCAGCGGCATCCGCATCGGCACCCCGGCGGTGACCACCCGGGGCATGAAAGAGGCGGAAATGCAAAAAATCGGGGCATTTATCCTGGATGTACTCAAGCACCCCGATGACACCGCCCGCATTGAAGGCATCCGGCAGCAAGTGCAGGAACTTTGCGCCGGGTTTCCGTTGTTTGCGCAAACCCCATAAAGGCGTGCATCGATTGTCCGCTGCCGAAATTTGTCAAAACCAGCGGTCCGGACGCCTTGCAATAAAAGGGCAAAACAGTTATGACCCCAACCGGCCAGCGCCCTGCCTGGGATGATTATTTCATGGATATTGCCAATCTCGTGGCCCGGCGCTCCACCTGCCTTCGCCGGGCCGTGGGGGCGGTGCTGGTCAAGGAGCACCGGGTGCTGGCCACGGGCTATAATGGCGCGCCCGCAAAAATCCTGCACTGCGCCGAGGTGGGATGCCTGCGTGAGCGCATGAACATTGAATCCGGCCAGCGCCATGAATTGTGCCGCGGCATTCACGCGGAGCAAAATGCCATCATCCAGGCCGCATACCACGGAGTGGCCATCCGCGGAGCAAGCCTTTACTGCACCAACCTGCCCTGTGCCATCTGCACGAAAATGCTTATCAATGCCGGGCTCACCGAAATCTGTTACCAGGAAGGATATGCGGATGAGCTGTCCACCGCCCTGCTCGAAGAAGCCGGTATCCGGCTGCGTCAGGTTAAAGGAGGCAGCTGATGCGATGCCCGTTTTGCAGTGAAAACGACAACAAGGTCATTGATTCACGGCTGAGCAAGGAAGGAAACGCCATCCGCCGGCGGCGGGAATGTCTTTTGTGCGGTCGACGGTTCACCACCTATGAAACCGTGGAGGAAATCCCGCTGATGATCATCAAAAAAGACAAGCGGCGGGAGATATTTAACCGGGACAAGGTCCGCTCCGGGCTCAAAAGGGCCTGCGAGAAGCGCGAAATCAGCATGAATGTCATTGAGGCCTTTATCGAGGAACTCGAGCGCGACCTGCGGGAAGCAGAGGAAAAGGAAATCCCCTCCCGGGTGATCGGAGAGAAAATCATGGCGCGCCTCCATGAACTCGACAAGGTGGCCTATGTGCGGTTTGCCTCGGTATACCGGGATTTTAAGGACGTCAACGACTTTGTCACCGAACTCAAAACCCTTCTGGACCAGAGATAACAACCATTTTGCAGCACACCAGAAAAACGGTTCCGCGGCCCTTTTGCGGAGCCGTTCTTTTTTTCAAAAAATGCTTATGTTTAACTTTTCCCAATAAGGCGGGTGCTGCAGATACAATAACAGGTTTTTGCCCATGAAATATCCGGATGATCATTACATGAAAACGGCCCTTGAGCTGGCAGAAAAAGGCGCCGGCCGCACATCACCAAATCCCATGGTGGGGGCGGTGATTGTACAGGACGGACAAATCATCGGCCGCGGCTGGCACGAAAAAGCCGGCGGCCCGCATGCCGAGGTAAATGCCATTGCCGATGCCGGCAGCCGTACCCGGGGGGCCACCATGTATGTCACCCTGGAGCCCTGCAACCACCAGGGCCGCACCCCGCCGTGCACAAAAGCCATCCTGGAGGCGGGCATCAGCCGGGTGGTCTGCGCCATGACCGATCCCAACCCGGAAGTGGCCGGCGGAGGCGCCCGGTTTCTGGCTGATTGCGGGATAGACATGGAAATCGGGATTTGTGAACCACAGGCCCGAAGGCTCAATGAATTTTTTATCCATTACATTCAGACCCGGCGGCCCTTTGTGCTGCTCAAATGCGCAGCCACCCTGGACGGCAAAACCGCCACGCTCACCGGGGATTCCAAGTGGGTCACAGGCCCGGACGCCCGGACCCGGGTGCACCAAATGCGCCACTGCTGCGATGCCATCCTGGTGGGGATCAACACCGTGACTGCCGATGATCCGAGCCTGACCACCCGCCTGGAAAACAGCACCGGCCGGGACCCGGTCCGGGTGATTCTGGACACACGGCTTTCCATGCCGGAAACCGCCAAAATGCTTTCTCAGCAATCCAATGCCCCCACCCTGGTGGCCGCATCAGAAAATGCCGACCCCCAAAAGGGCGCCCGCCTGGAGCAGCAAGGCGTACAGATCCTGTACCTGCCGGAAAAACAAAACCGGGTGGACCTTGATGCCCTGATGGAAAAGCTCGGGCAGTTAAACATCACCAGCCTGCTGGTGGAAGGCGGCAGCCGGGTTGCGGGATCTTTTCTGCAAAACCGTCTGGTAAACAAGATCTGCTTTTTCTACGCTCCGAAAATTCTTGCCGGCGACGGCATGGGTATCTGCAGCGGGCCCGGCCCGCAGCTGATGTCTTCGGCGATTTGTGTAACAGACATGGAAACAGAGCAGATCGGAGATGACATTCTGATTCAGGGGTATATCAAATGATGCAGGTTTGTTATTTAAAAATCCCCCCAAGCGGCAAAACATGTTTGCCATTTGGTTCAACTTGATATAAATAGAAAGTTTTAAGGTTTTAGCGTGTTAGGGTTTATCACCTTATTTAACAGCAGGCAGAAAAATGATGGCACCGTAAAAAGTCCAATATCTGCGTTACGCGCGATTTCTCAGAATTTCACGTACGGATAAGTACGCTGCATTCTTCGAAATCGCGCAAGCCT
>NZ_JBSRLA010000056.1:0-24198 GCF_055149105.1 Desulfosalsimonas sp.
CGGCAAGAACCCTTCCAAGGAAGCCCGGGGGCGGGGTCGGTTTGTGAAGCGACATTGAGCGTTTCCGGGATAAATTCAGCCAATGCCGGAGCGAGTAAAATTTCAAATTGCACGGGGCTGGATGGAAGAAACCCGGAAACGGTCAGGAGCGAAAAAACCGGCGCCGGCCCCAGGGCTTCCTTCCTGAAGGGTTCAATCTTCGAGGGTTGGTTGATGTTTTTTGGTATAAATATTGCTTGTTAATTAAGCGCCCGGTGCTGGTTCAGTTCCGGGTGTTTTTGACAGCGCAGCGCAAAACGCGCGGCTGAATCTGCCGCAGAGGCGCATTTCAACGAATTCTATTCAGGAGCAATACAAGCATGTGTCGCTTAATCGCCATTACCAGTGATACGCCGCAGTCTCCCATGACCGCCTTAAACGCCCTGGATGTCATGCGCGAGGGCCATGACGGCTCCGGGGTGGGGCTTTGTCTCCGGGATCTGGGCGGGCCCCTGGAGGAGATGAAAGACGAGCCCATTTTGTCGGGTATTTTCACGGAGCCCGGGATCCGGCGTCTGGACGGTTATATGATCAACCTGGGCTTTCTCACCAAGTACAAGATTTCCATCAAGATCCCCAAGGTGCCGCCGCAGGGAGTGCCCAAACGCGACATGTACCTGATCCGGGCATATGAATATCCAGAGGAATGGGCCGACATGGACCGGGCGGAAAAAGAGGCCCGGCTGGTCAACATCCGCCTGGCCCTCCAGGAAATGGGCAGGGAAAACCAGGACATGATCGTGTTCTCCTTCTGGCCGGATACCATCATGATCAAGGAAATCGGCGATCCCCTGACCGTGGGAAAATACCTGGAACTGGGAAACGAAAAGCTAAACGCCCGGATCATCATGGCCCAGGGCCGGCAGAACACCAATTACGCCATTGATCTGTATGCCTGCCATCCGTTTTTCATCCAGGGGTTTTCCACCATGACAAACGGGGAAAACACCGCTTTTGTGCCCATCCGGGAATATCTCAAATCCCGGGGCGAGCCCGGATACACAGGATTTTATTCCGATTCCGAGGTGTTTGTCCATATCCTTCACTATACCCTCAAACATCTGGGACTCGGCGTGGAGGCCTACAAGCACGTGATCACGCCCCTGCAGGACGGGGATCTGGAGTCGCACCCCAACGGCGATTTTCTGACCCATTTAAAGCGCACCTGCAGAAAGCTCATCATTGACGGGCCCAACTGCGTCATCGGCCTGCTGCCGGACAACACCATGTTCATGACCCAGGACCGCAAAAAGCTGCGGCCCGGGGTCGTGGGCGGCCAGTCCGGCACCTGGGTCTTTTCCTCCGAGGTCTGCGGCCTGGATTATGTCCTGCCCGGCCGGGACAAACACACGGATTTTCAACCCATGCACCTGGATACGGCGGTTGTTCGACCCGACCGCCGGGAGGTTCAAATATGCAAGCAAATGCAAAGATTACCCCGTCTACACTAAGCCTCAAGGACCTGCCCTGGCAGATTGACTGGAGCCGGGACAAATGCACCCTTTGCGGCCAGTGCACGGCCGCTTGTCCGGTCAACGCCATTGAGCTGGGGGTGTTTCGCAAGCGGATCGTGGAGGTGGATATCAATGCCGCCACCCAGCCGGGCAACGTCTACAAGGTCTACCACGGCATCCGCCAGCGCACGGATCCGGCCTATCACTGCGTGGGCTGCGGCATGTGCGCCATGGTCTGTCCCAATGACGCCATCATGCCGTATCACAATGATGAGGCGGATAAGCTCAGGTTTCATCTAAACCGGGGCGGCCAGGCCGAGCGCCGGGGCGGGCGGAGAAACGCGCCGGCCGGGGTGCTGGATCAGATCAAGTTTACCCGGATCTCCATGCTTACCGACCCGGCCCTGGATGCGGGCCGTCATGAGTTTGAAATGCGCGCCCTGCTCGGTCGGATACTGCCGCCGGAGGAAAACATGAGGCGGGTGCGGGAGCACGGCTGGGTTCCGCCGGTTCGCGAGATCTATCCGCTGATTATCGGCGGCATGTCATTTGGTGCGCTCTCCCCGCCCATGTGGGAGGGGCTGCAGATGGGCGTTGCCTATTTAAACGAGGAAATGGGCATGCCCGTGCGCATCAGCACCGGGGAGGGCGGATGTCCGCCAAGGCTGCTTCGCTCACGGTTTCTGCGCTATGTGATCCTCCAGATCGCATCCGGGTATTTCGGCTGGGATGAAATCATCCACGCCATTCCCGAGATGAAGGTGGATCCCTGCGCTGTTGAGATCAAGTACGGCCAGGGGGCCAAGCCCGGAGACGGCGGGTTGCTCATGTGGCACAAGGTCAATGATCTGATTGCCGCCATCCGCGGGGTGCCAAAGGGGGTGAGCCTGCCGAGCCCGCCCACCCACCAGACCAAGTATTCCATCGAGGAGGCCGTGGCCAAGATGATCCAGTCCATGAGCATGGCCTGGGGATTCCGGGTGCCGGTGTATCCCAAGATTTCGGGGACTTCCACCTCGCTTGCGGTGCTAAACAACCTCAGCCGGAACCCCTATGCCGCAGGTCTTGCCATTGACGGCGAAGACGGGGGCACCGGGGCGGCCTATAACGTGTCTTTGGACCACATGGGCCATCCCATTGCCAGCTGCCTGCGGGACTGCTACCTCAACCTGGTGAAGCTGGGCCAGCAGAACGAAATTCCGCTTTTTGCCGGCGGGGGAATCGGCAAAAACGGCAACCTGGCGGCCAATGCCGCAGCCCTGATCATGCTCGGGGCAAGCGGGGTGCAGGTGGGCAAATACGTGATGCAGGCCGCGGCCGGCTGCCTGGGCTCCGAGACCCGGCGGTGCAATATCTGCAACATCGGGCTGTGCCCCAAGGGAATCACCTCCCAGGACCCCCGGCTTTATCGCCGGCTGGATGCCGAGGACGTGGCCCAGCGCGTGGTGGACATGTATGTTTCCTTTGACACGGAGCTAAGAAAGATCGTTGCCCCGCTGGGCCGGTCCACCACCCTTCCCATTGGCATGTCAGACGCTTTGGGCATTGCAGATAAGGCAGCCGCGGACCGGCTCCAGATCCAATACGTTGTTTAGATTGATGGCGCCGTAAAAAGTTCAATATCTGCGTTACGCGCGATTCCTCAGAATTTCACGTACGGATAAGTACGCTGCATTCTTCGGCAATCGCGCAAGCTTTGATCTTGAACTTTTTACGGCGCCATCTAAAATCAGACTTTTTGCGCGAGCATAAGGATTGTGAGGCAGAAGATGGACGACCAGCAACGCTATTATTCGATATCCGGCCGGCAGGACGATATCCGGCTTGAATCCCGGGTCCTGGAGGAACAGCTCCAGGAGGCGGTGGCAAAAGGCCACCGGAAAATCGAGGTGCAGGCATGCGGCCAGCACGGCATTGGCGGCCGGCTGTGGCGCGCCGGGGACAAGCCCCTGGAAATCCGGGTTACGGGACACTCCGGCCAGCGCCTGGGTTCCATGGGATTTGCCAATACCCGGATTGAAAACATGGGCCCGGCCTCCGATGACGTGGGCTGGCTCAATGCCGGGGCAGAAATTGTGGTGCACGGTCATGCGGCAAACGGCGTGGCCAATGCCATGGCCCAGGGAAAGGTTTATGTGGCCGGCAGCATCGGTTCCCGGGGCATGACCATGACCAAGCAAAACCCCAGGTTTGCCCCTCCGGAACTGTGGGTGCTGGGATCAGCGGGTGATTATTTCGGCGAATTCATGGCCGGCGGTGTTGCCGTGATCTGCGGCATTGACGCCCAAACCCCGGAAAATATCCTGGGATACCGCCCTCTTGTGGGTATGGTCAGCGGCCGGGTTTTTTTCAGGGGACCCCACGGCGGATACAGCAAAAGCGATGCCAGGCTCGCTGCCATCACAGACACGGACTGGCAGTGGCTGGAACAAAACCTGCGGCGCTTTCTGGAGGCCATCGGCCGCATGGACCTCTATGATCAACTGGCCGAGCGTGAGCGCTGGCAGCTCATTGCCGCCAGAAGCGCCATGGACAAGGTGGTGCGAAAGACCCGGTCGATTTCCGAGTTCCGCGAGTCGGTGTGGAACCGGGAACTGGGCGCCGGGGGCCTGGTGGGCGATCTCACGGACGCGGACATGAGCCCGATTCCGGTGATTGTCACCGGCAGCCTGCGCCGGTTTGTGCCGGTGTGGGAAAACCGCGTGTATGCCCCGCCGTGCGAGGCCACTTGTCCCACGGGCATACCGGTGCATGACAGGTGGCGGCTGGTGCGCGAAGGCCGAATGGACGAGGCCGTGGACATGGCCCTGGCCTACACGCCGTTTCCCGCATCTGTATGCGGATACCTCTGTCCGAACCTTTGCATGCAGTCCTGCACCCGGCATTCGGCCGACATGCACCCGGTGGATGTCACGCACCTGGGCCGGGCCAGCATTGCCGCCAAAAACCCGGAGCTGCCGCCGGTTACCGGGAAAAAAGCCGCTGTGGTGGGCGGCGGGCCCGCAGGCATATCCATTGCCTGGCAGCTACGGCAGGCCGGCCATGACCCGGTGATCTATGACATGTCGGAAAACCTCGGCGGCAAGATGCGCCAATTGATTCCCGGCTCCCGAATACCGGCGGATGTGCTGGAAGCCGAGCTTTCCCGGATCCGGGAAGTGCTGCCCCATGCGCACCTGCAGCAGAAGCTGGGCAAAGACGATGTGGAACAGTTGAAAGCCGATTATGATTTTGTGGTCATCGCAGCCGGGGCCACAAGGCCGCGCACCCTTCCGGTTCCCGGAAAGGAACGCATGATTGCCGCAAATGATTTTCTGGCCCGGGCAAAAAACAATGCCATTGATCCGGGCAAAAAAGTGGTGATTATCGGTGCCGGCAATGTGGGCTGTGATGCGGCTGTGGAAGCCCGCCGGCTGGGGGCCGGGGATATCACCCTTATTGACGTGCAAAAGCCGGCATCCTTTGGAAAGGAGCGGGAGCATGCAGAGGCCGCGGGTGCGCAATTCCGCTGGCCATGCTTTACCCGTGAAATCACGGGGCAGGGCGTGGTGCTGGAATCCGGCGAGGTCCTGGCCGCAGACACGGTTGTGATCTCCATCGGCGATGTGCCGGACACGGATTTTCTGCCTGACTCGGTAAGCCTGGAAAAGGGGTTTGTGCGGGTCAATGAATATTTTCAGACCACGGATCCAAAGATTTTTGCCATCGGCGACATTGTCCGGCCCGGGCTGCTCACCGACGCCATTGGCGCGGGACGAAAGGCGGCTGCGGCCATCAAAGAAATGGCCCAAGGAAAGCGGCCCCTTGATCCGGGAACGGATTTTAAAGCAGTGGCCGATCCCGGCACAGCCGCGGGCTCCGGCGGACAAGCCCGGGTGATCGACACGGCCCGGGTCTCCCTGGAATATTTTGACCCCAGGATCAGCTCATTTTCCGGCACGGAACAGTGCGGGTCTGCCTGTGCGTCCTGCGGTGCCTGCCGGGACTGCGGGATCTGCGAAAATATCTGCCCGCGCGGGGCCATTTCCAGGAAGCAGTTACAAGGCAAGGATTATGAGTACGTGGTGGACCCGGATCTGTGCATTGGATGCGGATTCTGTGCCGGGGCCTGTCCCTGCGGGGTCTGGGGCATGCGGGAAAACGATCCCCTGTAAGAAAAACAGCTAATAAAACAGCGGATATATTTTTCTGCCAAAACCATTTGCTCCGGCCGGGCTGCCGTGTTATTGTATCCGGCTACCCGGCTGAGAGTTAATTTTTGGATGATTTTGCGGGCATATGCGTAAAATTGCGGGATTTTGCCCGGACATCCATGTTAAACCCAGAACTTTGAACGGTAAACGTTGAACCCTATGAAAGCATTGCTGGCATTAGAAGACGGGCGGGCATTTGCCTGCCGCAGTTTCACGGGACCCGGTGAGGCCTCGGGGGAGGTGGTGTTTAACACCGGTATGACCGGTTACCAGGAGATTCTCACAGACCCTTCCTACCGCGGGCAGATGGTGACCATGACCTATCCCCTGGTGGGCAACTACGGGGTCAATGCCGAGGATATCGAGTCGGACCGGGTGCAGGTGGCCGCCTTTGTGATCCGGGAATACCAGGACCAATACAGCAATTTCCGGGCTGACCAAAGCCTTGCGGATTATCTCAGGGCCCACGGGGTCATGGGCGTGGATGAACTCGATACCCGGGCCCTGACCCGTCATATCCGGCAGGCCGGGGCCATGCGCGCATTTGTTTCCACCCATGACACAGACCCGCAATCCTTGAGCGCCCGGGCCCGGCAGATCCCGCCCATGGAAGGCCGGGATCTGGTACAGCATGTAACAGCCAGAAAACCCTATTTCTGGAAAAACAACAGACCGGTTGCCTGTGACGTGACCGGCCCGGATCAGCGGGTTTGGGGAGCCAAAACCGACGGTTTCCGGGTGGTTGCCCTGGACTACGGGGTAAAATACAATATTCTGCGCTGTCTTGAAAACGCCGGGTGCCAGGTTCTGGTGCTGCCCGCAGATACCCCGGCCGATGCGGTCAAAAAACTTGCCCCGGACGGGGTGTTTTTGTCCAACGGGCCCGGTGATCCCGCACCCCTTTCCTATGCTGTTGAAACCGCCAGGCAGTTGATCGGGTATAAGCCGATGTTTGGCATCTGCCTGGGGATTCAGCTTCTGGGCCAGGCTCTTGGGGCCAGGACTTTTAAGCTCAAGTTCGGCCATCACGGGGTCAATCAGCCGGTGCAGCACCTGGGCACCGGCAAGGTGGAAATTACTTCCCAGAACCACGGTTTTGCCGTGGATCCCGACACCCTGGACGCCAATGCCGTGGATATCACTCATATGAACTTAAACGATCAGACCCTGGAGGGGTTTTCCCACCGGCAATACCCTTTGTTTACGGTCCAGTACCATCCAGAGGCCGCACCCGGCCCCCATGACGCCGGCTACCTGTTTGACGATTTTGTCCGCATGATCCAGGACAATCAATAACCCGCACCCGAATACGGACTTTTTATGCCGAAACGCACCGACATTCACAAGATCCTGATCATCGGCGCAGGGCCGATTATCATCAGCCAGGCCTGCGAGTTCGACTATTCCGGCACCCAGGCATGCAAGGCCTTGAAAGAGGAAGGCTACGAGGTGATCCTGGTCAATTCCAACCCGGCCACCATCATGACCGACCCGGAAACCGCGGACCGCACCTATGTGGAGCCCATCACCCCCAAAACCGTGGAAATGATCATTGAAAAAGAACGGCCCGATGCCATTCTGCCAACCCTCGGGGGGCAGACGGGGTTGAACACCGCCGTGGCCGTGGCAGAAGCCGGGGTTTTGGAAAAATACGGCGTGGAGATGATCGGCGCCCGCTTAGATGCCATCCACAAGGCAGAAGACCGGGACCGGTTCTGCCGGGCCATGGAAAAGATCAATCTCAGGATTCCCAGAAGCGGCATTGCCACCAACATGGAGGCCGCCCGGGGATTTGCCGCAGACATCGGCTATCCCGTGATTATCCGCCCCGCCTTCACCCTGGGCGGCACCGGCGGCGGGGTGGCCTACAATCCCGATGATCTGGAAAACATCGCTTCGGCCGGCCTGGATGCCAGCATGATCAACCAGGTCATGATCGAGGAATCGGTTCTGGGCTGGAAGGAATATGAACTTGAGGTGATGCGCGATAAAAATGACAACGTGGTCATTGTCTGCTCCATTGAAAACGTGGATCCCATGGGCGTTCATACCGGAGACAGCATTACCGTGGCACCGGCCCAGACCCTGACTGATGTGGAATACCAGGTTATGCGCGATGCCGCCATTGCCATTTTGCGCGAAATCGGGGTGGACACCGGCGGATCCAACGTGCAGTTCGCGGTCAACCCGGATGACGGCGAGCTGATCGTGGTGGAGATGAACCCCCGGGTGTCGCGCTCATCGGCCCTGGCCTCCAAGGCCACGGGCTTTCCCATCGCAAAGATTGCCGCCAAGCTGGCCGTGGGCTACACCCTGGATGAAATCCCAAATGACATTACCGGCAAAACCGTTGCCTCGTTTGAGCCGGCCCTGGATTACTGCGTGGTGAAAATCCCGCGCTGGACCTTTGAAAAATTTCCCGAGGCAAAAGACGAGCTGACCACCTCCATGCGTTCTGTGGGCGAGACCATGGCCATCGGCCGGACATTTACCGAAGCCATGCAAAAGGGCCTGCGGTCTCTTGAAACCGGCCGGTACGGATTCGGAGGCGATGGAAAAGACGAGGAGGATGGCCAGAGCCCGCTCCTTTCGGTTTCAGAAATCGAGCAGATGCTGGCCCGGCCCACCAGCAGGCGGGTTTTTTACCTGCACCAGGCATTGATCGCGGATGTGCCCCTTGAAACCATTTACGAGCTCACCGGCATTGACCCGTGGTTTCTGCACCAGTTTGCCCGGCTTGCCGAAACCGAAAAGCAGATGGCCGCGGCCGGGGCCCGGATTTCTTCGGAAACACTGGAAAAAGCCAAGAAATACGGTTTTTCCGATTTTCAGATCGGTTATCTCACCGGCCTGGGCGCCGGCAGAATCCGGGATATGCGAAAATCCGCCGGCCTGCGGCCGGTCTACAAGCTGGTCGATACCTGCGCGGCCGAGTTTGAGGCCGCCACCCCGTATTATTACTCCACCTATGAGCAGGAAGACGAGGCCCGGATCTCAGAGGGCAGAAAAATCATGATCCTGGGCGGCGGGCCCAACCGCATCGGCCAGGGAATCGAGTTTGACTACTGCTGCGTGCACGCCTCCTTTGCCTTAAAGGAGCTGGGCATTGAAAGCATCATGGTCAATTCCAACCCGGAGACCGTGTCCACGGACTATGACACCTCGGACAAGCTCTATTTCGAGCCCCTGACCCATGAAGACGTGCTGCATATCGTGGAAACCGAAAAGCCCGACGGGGTGATCGTCCAGTTTGGCGGGCAGACCCCCCTGAACCTGGCCCTTTCCCTTATGGATGCCGGGGTCCCGATTATCGGTACCAGCCCGGAGAACATCGAGCAGGCAGAAGACCGCAAGCATTTCCAGGCCATGCTAAACAAGCTCGGGCTCATGCAGCCGCCCAACGGCACGGCCCGGTCCGTGGAAGAAGCCATGGCCGAAGCCGCGCGCATCGGCTATCCCGTGATCGTGCGGCCGTCTTACGTGCTCGGCGGCCGGGGCATGAAAATCGTCTACAATGACCAGGAAATGGAAAACTACACCCGCCTGGCCATAGTGGCCTCCCCGGAGTACCCGGTGCTCATTGACAAGTTTCTCGAAGATGCCGTGGAAGTGGATGTGGATGCGGTATCCGACGGGCAGATCACCGTGATCGGCGGAATCATGGAACACATTGAGGCCGCGGGGGTCCATTCCGGTGATTCGGCCTGCGTGCTGCCGCCATATTCCCTGAAATCCGGGGAAATCGATCAGATCGCTGCAGCCACCTGTGCCATGGCAAAGGAGCTAAACGTCATCGGCCTGATGAACGTCCAGTATGCCATCAAGGACGGGCGTTTGTATGTGCTGGAGGTCAACCCGCGGGCATCGCGCACGGTGCCCTTTGTGAGCAAGGCCACGGGCGTGCCCCTGGCCCGGATTGCCACAAAGGTGATGACCGGCCACAGCCTTGCAGACCTCGGGTTCACAAAACAGGTGCACCCGCAGCACGTTTCGGTCAAGGAAGCGGTGCTGCCCTTTGACCGGTTTCCGGAAGCCGACACCCTCCTGGGCCCGGAAATGAAATCCACCGGAGAGGTCATGGGCATTGACGCGGATTTCGGCCGGGCTTATGCCAAAAGCCAGATTGCCGCAGGACAGCATCTGCCCGGAAGCGGTGCGGTGTTTATCAGCGTACAGGACAGTGATAAAGACGCTGTTTTACCCGTGGCCCGGCAACTGGCGGATATCGGTTTTGAGATTTTGGCCACCCGGGGCACATGCCGGTTTTTTGAGCAGAACAAAATCTCCGCCCGGGCAATCAACAAGGTCTCAGCCGGCCGGCCGCACGTGGTTGACGCCATCATGAACCGTGAGATCCAGCTGGTGATCAATACCGGAACCGGCGACCGCACCCGGCGGGATGGCTACATGATCCGCCGGGCCGCCCTGAAGTTTAACATCCCTTATGCCACCACCATTGCCTGTGCCCGGGCCATGGGACTGGGCATTGCCGCGTTAAACCAAAAAGCGCTGTCTGTTGCAGCGCTGCAGGATTATCATCACTGAAAGGCAAGTTATGAAATGAATCCTTCTGATTCCATCGAGGCCCGGCCGCGGGAAGCCTGCGGCATTTTCGGCATTCACAGGCATCCCGAGTCCGCCCGTCTGGTCTACTTCGGCTTATACGCCCTTCAGCACCGGGGCCAGGAAAGCGCCGGCATCGCCGTTGTCCATGATGAACACATCGACTTTCACAAGGGCATGGGCCTGGTCCATGATGTTTTTGACGATGCCATCCTGGACCGGCTGGCCTGCGAGTGCAGCGCCATCGGTCATGTCCGCTACTCCACCACCGGCGGTTCCGTGCTGGCAAACGCCCAGCCCTTTGTGGTCAACCACAGGGGCCGGTCCTACGGTGTGGCCCACAACGGAAACTTGGTCAATGCGCATACCTTAAAACAGGAGCTGGAAGAAGACGGCTCGATTTTCCAGACCACCATGGACAGCGAAGTATTTCTTCACCTGTTTGTCAAAAACCTCAGGCACGGGTTTGAGCAAGCCTTGGTCAACAGCGTGACCCGGCTTCAGGGGGCCTACTGTTTTGTGGTGCTCACAAGTCGCGGCGAGGTGGTGGGCATAAAGGACCCCAACGGGTTCCGGCCCCTGTGTCTCGGCCGGCTCCACGGCCGTTATGTGCTGGCCTCGGAGTCCTGCGCCCTGGACCTGCTGGAGGCGGAATTCGTGCGCGAGCTGGAGCCCGGCGAGATTGTGATCATCGACGATACCGGCGTGCGAAGCCTTTTTCCCCACCAGCGCACTTCCCGGACTTTCTGCATTTTCGAATACATTTATTTTGCCCGGCCAGACAGCACCATATACGGAAAAAACGTCTATCTCACCCGCAAGGCCCACGGCCGGCAGCTGGCCAAAGAAGCCCCCGTGGAGGCTGATCTGGTCATGCCCTTTCCGGATTCGGGCAATTACGCGGCCCTGGGATATGCCGAGCAATCCGGCATCCCCTTTGACCTGGGCATGATCCGCAATCACTACGTGGGCCGCACCTTTATCCAGCCCAGCCAGAGCATGCGGGACTTCGGGGTGCGCATGAAATTGAATCCGGTCAAGGAACTGCTTGCGGGAAAAGACATCATTATCATTGAAGACTCCATTATCCGGGGCACCACGGCCCGGACCCGGGTCAAGGCCCTGCGGGAACTCGGTGTGAATCGGGTCCACATGCGCATCAGCTGCCCGCCGCACATAAATCCCTGTCATTACGGCATTGATTTTTCCACCAAGGGGGAACTGATCGCCGCGAGCAAGACCGTGTCCGAGCTGCGGGATTTTCTGTGCCTGGACAGCCTTCATTACCTGAGCCTGGAAGGGCTTCTGGCCTCCACCGGAGTGGCGGAGCCGGAAAATCATTTTTGCAAGGCTTGCTTTGACGGATGTTATCCGGTATTGTTCGACCAGTCCCTGACAAAGGAGTGCATGGAAATTTAACCGGGGTTTGGCAGATGATTGAATCCAAGTACCTCAAGGACAATGTGCAAAACATTCAGCGGCTCATGGCCATTCCGGGGTTAAAGGACTTTGAGACCCGGAATCTGGCCAAGCTGCTGCGGCTCAGCAAGATCCGGCAGTATGAAGACGGAGAGCTCATCATCCGGGAGGGGGACAACGATCCCTGGCTTTATTTCCTGCTTTCAGGAACCCTGAAAATCGAAAAACAGGGCGTGGAAATCGGCCATATCCGGGATGTGGGCGAGATTTTCGGTGAAATGCGCATTGTCGACAGCCTGGTGCGATCCGCCTCGGTTTATGCCGTGGGCGATACGCTTTGTTTGTGCGTGGATACTTCCGCAAAGGGTCGGCTGTCGGATTCAGACGACCATGACGAGCGCATTGATTTTTTGCTCCTGCTGTACCGGATTTTTGCCGAGTACATGTCCATCCGGCTGCGGGCCACCAATGATGAGCTGTTTCGCGCCAAAAAGGAGCTCGCAGACCAGATAAAATGAAACAGACCGTATCCTTTTCCAAAAACGCGGTAAACGTGTTTTTCCACATCACCACCCGCTGCAACCTCAAGTGCGCTCACTGCTACATCAATCCGGCCCAACACGGAGATGCCACACTGCCTGCAGATACTGCCCGCAAATGGCTTTGGTTTTTCCAAAAACCCGGCAAGGCCGCCAATCTGATTCTTCTGGGCGGAGAGCCCACCCTTCACCCCGAACTTGCACAAATTGTCACTGCCGCCCGGCAGATGGGCTATGCCTCGGTTACCATTGATACCAACGGATACGTGTTTCATGATATCCTGGATCAAGTGACCCCGGAGGACGTGGATTATTTCAGTTTCAGCCTGGACGGGGCCACGCCGGCCACAAACGATCAAATCCGGGGCGCGGGCTGTTATGCCGCCTGCACCCGCGGTATCCGCCGGGCCGTGGAAAAGGGCTTTGGCGTAAGCGTGATCTATACCGTGAGCCGGAAAAATCTCCACGAACTCGCCGACATGCCGGAGGTGCTATCGGATCTGGGTGTTCACCGCTTTTTTATCCAGGTCATCGGGATTCGGGGGCGGTCTGCGCAGGCCGGCGGTGACGCCCTGCAGCTTACCCGTCAGCAGTGGGAGCAAAATGTGGTCCCTGTTGCCCAAAGGGTTGCAAAAAGCGGAATTGCCGTGACTTATCCGAAAGTGTTTCTGGAGCCCGACGAGGTTTTTGAATGCGCGGGCAGGGTGGCGGAGAATTATTTTGTTTTTCCCAACGGCCGGGTTTATCAGTGTCCGCTGTGCGAGGATTTTGCCCTGCACAGCCTTCAGATCAACGACCAGGGTCTTTTTCCCGCCCCGAAAATCAACGAGGCGGATCTGTTCCGCCTTGATATCGCCGAGGGGTGTGTGATCAACAAGCTTGTCCAGGGCGGCAACATTGACTATGACGACCAGGGCCGGCCCAGGTGGAAGATCGCCTGCTGTCTGCTCAAGGAAGAAATTCCCGCTGGCTGAAAAATCCCTGCTGTATTTTTTTGTGCGCTTTATGGTATCCGGTCATGTCTTTGTTAAAATATGTCCGATCATTTGCATGGGTTTGCATGATATGGATTTTTGCGCATTCAGGCCAGGTTTTGCCGGCCTCTGCGGCTTTTGCCCGTCAGCATGACCATCCCGCCCCTGTTTCCATCCCCGCCGGCGCCGATCAGGTGGATCTTTCCGGGCATTTGAAAATTCTCAGGGACGCGGAGCATATCCGGACAATCGAGCAGGTGGTATCAGCACCGGTTTCTGAAGAGTTCTTGCCCGCGGGCCCGGGTGTCCCGCATCTGGGGCTTACGGATGCGGCTGTCTGGGTATGTTTTGCCTTTGAAGGCCGGCTGCCAAACGGCTGGGTGCTGCATGTGGGGTGGCCTTATCTGGCAACCGTGCGGCTCCGCCAACTCCGCGAAAATCCCGGTGAAATGGTTCTGGGCCGCAGCCCGGGCGACCGGACCTTTGAGGCCTGGGCGTTTGCGGATGAAAAATCCGATTCCTGGACCATATACGCCCGGTTTGTCAGCCAGGGGGTGCTCACCCTGCCCATGAAGCTTTATACAGACGGGGCGTTTTTGTCGTATCAGCGCGCCGCTGCCACAGGTTACGGGATTTATTATGGCATTATTTTGGCCATGGCCATGTATAACCTTTTTCTGTTTCTCTCCCTCCGGGACAGGGCCTATCTTTATTATGTGGCCTACATGTTTTGTGTGCTGCTTTATTTTTTCGGCCTAAACGGCCTGACTCTGGAGTATATGTTTGCGGGCAGGCGGGCTTTGGACACCCGGATGACCCTGTTTTTCCTGTCCCTGGTTTTTATTACCGCCGGGGTGTTTACCCGCTATTTTCTTGAAACCAGAAAAAACGCACCGCGCATGGATCTTATCATTCAGGCCCTGATTGTGCTGGGGGCCCTGCTGGCCGGCCTGTCCTTTTTGCTCCGGTTTTCCCTGCTGGCCACCTTTTTCAGTATTCTGGGCACCGCCGCCCCGTTTGTGCTGATTGCCGCCGCGGTCATGGTCTGGCGGCAGGGTTTCGGTCCGGCCCGCTATTATTTGCTGGCCTGGAGCATCTATGCCGCCGGGACCCTGATTTTTGCCCTGACTTACAGCGGCATGATTTCCTTTACCACCATGGGTTTTCACAGCTACCAGATCGGTTCTGCAGTTGAGGCGGTGCTCTTGTCGTTCGCCCTGGCCGACCGGATCCGCACCCTTCGCCGGGAGCGCGAAGAAGCTGTGGGAAATGAGCGCCGCGCCATGGACCTGGCCTTTACAGATGCCCTGACCGGGCTGCACAATTCGCGGTTTTTCCGGGCCCATATCGGCCCGGAAATCCAGAAGGCCGAAAACCTGCGCCAGCCGCTGTCGCTTCTCATGCTGGATGTGGATGATTTCAAGCAGTTCAATGATCAATACGGCCATATCCAGGGCGACCAGGTGTTAACCCGTCTGGGAGACACCATCCGGGCCCACGTGCGGCAGGCTGATTTGGCATGCCGCTACGGCGGCGAGGAGTTCGCCGTGATCATGCCGGGCGCGGACGGAGCCCGGGCCATGGAGGTGGCCGAACGCATCCGGCTGGCCTTTGGCCAGCATCCGGTGGTGCCCCGGCCGGGAGTCAAGATTCATGTGACTGTAAGCATCGGCGTTGCCCGGTACGAGGCCGGCCTCATGCCCCAGGATTTGCTGGAGCGCGCTGACCGGGCCATGTACAGGGCCAAGGCAGCGGGAAAAAACACCGCGCGCATGTGGAACGCCTGAGTTCGGTCCTTGTTTATTGCTTCTGACTGGCCGGAAAAAAGCTTGATTGATTTGCTTAAAAAGGGTAATAGCAATGTGTATAAGTAATTTTTCGAGTTGGATCAGGACGATATTTTTATTCCCCGGGGTTGGCGGACCTATGTTGATCTCTTGCTGAAAAGATGAAAATGAAAGGAGAAAACAGGTGAAAAAAAGTGTTTGGATATTGTCTGCAGTGATTTTATGTTTTGGCCTGCTTGCGTCTACGGCCTGGGCAGGTAGCATGATTTACATGCATTCCGACGGCAAGAAGGCACGGGTGCTGGACCTTAACGGGAAGACTTATGAAGAGGCCTATTTGAAAAACGGCACCTGGTGGAATCAGAAAGTCCGCCGGGTGAAAAAAGTCACTACTGTCCGCGGCGGCATTGAGTATTACAAGCACCTCAAGAAAGTTCATCTGACCAATGGTGGCAGTGTCTATTTTACCCCGGACTGGAAATATTTCGTGGGTTCCACCTGGGATGACAGAAGGACCAAGGTCCGCCATCTATGGAAAAGAACCCACTGATCCGGCACCGGGTCCGCCAACCCATTTTCCGCCCGGATGCTTTTCGATTTTTGGTTGCTTTTTTGTCACCCATCCTGTCATCTGCTACAATCCCCCCTCACAGCATAAGCTTTGCCCGAAACCCCCATTGGTGAAACGGAGCCGGAAAGTTGAGAATCGCAAGAGTTGAAGAGCACTGCAATTTGTGCGGGCTTTGTGTCAAAGACTGTGTGGCCGGGGTCTGGCGGCAAGTCAAGGGCTGTCCCGAACCCGCGGCACCCGGATTTTGCAGTCTGTGCGGCCATTGTGTTGCGGTATGCCCCAAAGACGCCATTGTCCATGACGGGATCGATTTTGCACAGACCCGGCCGGTGGACAAAAAGCGCCTGAACCCGGAGGTGTTTGTCGGGATTGTGCGCAGCCGCAGAAGCATCCGCCGGTATAAGGCCGACAGGGTGCCGGATGCGGTTATTGAAGACATCCTGGGTCTGTGCGCCTGGAGTCCCACAGCCAGCAACAAGCAGGATGTGGCCTTTACGGTGATCACAAACAAAGATGTTTTACAGGCCCTTTCCGCAGCCGTTTTCGGCATCGGGGCAAAGGCGTACCGTCACAGCCGAAAAGGTTTGGGAAAGCTCGTCTACAAGACCCTTCAAAAGCTTGCACCGGGAAATGACCTGGAGCGCTACATGGAGCCCATGCCCTGGTATCTTGAGCAGCAGGCAGCCGGCCGGGATCTGATTTTGCACAATGCGCCGGTGCTGATTTTGGTGCATGCGCCCAAAAAGGGGCGGTTTCACTGCGAAAACAGCAATATCGCGGCGGCCAATATCATGAACCACGCCCATGCCCGGGGCCTGGGCACCTGTTATATCGGATTTGTGACCCTGGCCCTGAAAATTTTCCCGGCTCTTCGAAAGCTTGCATCCCTTCCCCGGGGCCGCAGGGCCTATGCCTGCCTGACCTTGGGCTATCCGGCCCATACATATGCCAGAACCCCTTCCCGCAGGCCCAGGCCCGTTGACTGGGTCAGGTAGCTGGAAAAAGTTGGCCCATCTTCCGGATGTCTATGCAAGTGGTTTTGTAAAACCGGGCTTACCCGGTTTTGATTTTTGTCCGGTCCAGGGGTGTGCCTTCCCAGGCATATTCGAGCACCATATGCGCATCATCTGCCAGCAGTTCCTCGGGGTTGGGCACCCGTGCCCCGTCGCTTAAGGCTTTTTCCGCAATCTCGGGCAGCATGTTTTTTTCCACCAGGCGCCGGCCGTCGCGGTCCCGGATTTCTGATAGAAACCGGGGATGGCGCCCGCCAATGGCATCATGCAGATCCTGGTTAAACTGCCGGATCAAAGTGATTGCTTTTTCGGCCCGTTGGTTCCGGGGTGTTGCGGCATAGGTTTCCGGCCCGGCCAGGGGCAACAGCAGCTGGCCGATGATTTCGTTCCTGCGGTGTAGGTTGTATTCCAGGCCGTAGGGCAGCAAAACCGCCATACAATTTCCGTGGGGCACGTGGCACACCGCGCCTGTGGCATGGCCGAGATTGTGCACCATTCCCACCATGGAGTTGGAAAATGCCGCCCCGGCCAGGGTGGAGGCATTGGCCAGGGCCAGGCGGGCCTGTGTGTCTTCGGGGTTTTTGATCACATAAAGCAGGTTTTGGCTGATCAGGCCAATGGCCTGAAACGCCAGGGTATCGCTTAGGGGGTTTTTTTCCATGCAGTACCAGGCCTCGCAGGCGTGGGACAGGGCGTCCATGGCTGTTGCCGCTGTGATAAAATCCGGCAGGGTCCGGGTCATGCGGGCATCGAGCACGGCAAGGTCCGGCAGGAGAAAATAGGAGACAAAGAGCATTTTCTCCCGGCGTTCCGGATCGGCGATCACGGCCACCAGGGTCATTTCTGATCCCGTGCCTGCGGTGGTGGGCAGAATCACCAAAGGATTGAGTTTTTTGCGCACCGCACCGGCTCCCTGGTAGTCCAGCAGGGTTTTGCCGCCCAGCGAGACCACGATGTTCACACCCTTGGCCGTGTCAATCACCGAGCCGCCGCCCACGGCAATGATGGCGTCGCATTGGTTTTCCCTGTACACGCCGGCGATTTGGTCTACCACATGGTAGTCGGAATCCACGGGAACATCGCTGTAAACCGGTGCGGATTCCAGGCCGGGGGCCATGGCCTGTTTGACCACATCCACGAGCCCGGCGTTTTCCACCCCGGGATCCGTGATGATCAGCGGTCGGCCGGCGTCCAGTCCGGCAAGCAGCGCCGGTATTTTTTCAAGGGCGTTTTCCCCCGAGACGATCTTGGCCCGGCCGCAGAAATCATAAAATTCCGGCAGGATCATGGCGATTCCTTTCCCGGTTTTTAAATGTTTTTGTAAATCACCCGGATCAGGTCCGGAAAAAAGGCGCGCAAATAGATCCGGATGCGGTTGAGATGCTTTTTCCAGCCCGGCAGTTCCGAGCTGCCCGGATAGCGTTTGACAGCCAGCCGGGCAATAACTTTTGGCAGCAGATAGACCTCCACCCGGTCCAGGGCCCGCATAAACGCCAGGGCCTGTGGCAGGCTGCCTTCCACCGTGAACCGGTCGTAGTTAAAGGCCTGGGCCGTGGATTCCTGAAAGGTGAACACCCGCATGGCCGAGGCCAGGTTTTTGATGGCCAGGCGCAGGTGGGCCCTGGCTGCCCGGCGCCGCCAGCCCAGATACCGGAGGCGGCCTTTTTTGTCCTTTTTGGCGATCATCCATGGGCCTGCCGGCCCCACGCCCAGGCAAAGACAGAATCCGTCGGGCAGGTGCTGAAAAATGCGCCGTACTGTCGGATCCACCCTGGCAGCGGCTTCAAGTCCCCGGCCCACCACCAGCAGCATGACAGCAATGTAGGTTTTCCGGAAATAACTGGTTTTCGGGCGGATCTCCGGATAGTGGCCAAGGTCGGCCGGGGCGGTTGAAAACGGGGTAAAACGGTTCATTCGGGTGCTCCTTTCCAGGCCCGGCCGGCCAGATCCAGCGCCTCGGCGGCGGTTATTCCGGCATCCGGCCTGGATGCAGCGTTTTCACAGGCCTGCCGGATTTGGTAAAAAGGGATTTGCAAAGATTCCAGGCTTTGGCCCAGGGAGTTTTGAATTTTGTCAAACAGGGCTTTGAGCATATCTGCGCCCCTGGCGGGCCGCTGTTTTTCCGGGGTGGCCGCATAGGATTCCATGCCGGCCACGGCCAGCAGCAGTTCGGGCCTGGGCGGGCCGTTTTGCTCCAGGGATTTTTCCAGGGCTGCAGGCGCCAGAAGGCCGGTAAATACACCCCTTCGGATGCGGGTCATCCGGGCCAGTTCTTCTGAAACCACGCGCACAATTCCCGGTGCGGCGTTGGCAGCGGCAATGGCGGCAATCACGGCTGCGTTGGCCATGGCCAGGCAGGGCTTGTCCCGGCCCGGCGCTGCCAGGGCGGCGTCTATGTTCTGGTTTAAAAGCCGGAGGGCGGTATGGACAAACGCGTCCCGGATTGGGCCGGGATTGGGCCCGGCAAGGGCGCTCCATGCGTTGTCTGCGGCAATGGCTGCGCTTTGGGCCGTTTGAGGCGCCGGCTGTCCACGGAGCATGCGTTTGTCCAGCACGATGACATCCGGGGCAAGAAATTCCGAGCAAAAACGCTGATAATCCAGAATCAGGGTGTTGCCGGCGCCGGTGCCGTGCAAATCCCCGGCAGGCACCAGCACAAATGGGTATAATTTTTTGTTTAGGGCCGCGCCCTTGAAAAAAGCCGAAAGATCCGGGGTGTTTTCAGAAACCAGGATATTGACGGCCCGGGCCAGGTCCGCGGACAAGGGGCCGCCAAGTGCGATCAATGCATCGCAGCCCCGGCGGACAAAAATGTCTGCGGCCTGCCATGCCAGGCTGATGCCGGCATAATTTTCCAACCGGTTAAACACGGCGCCGATCAGACAGTCGGAATCGTCAAATGCCCGGATCAGGAACCGGTCCGGTTTTTGGGCCACCGCCGGCCGGTCGGTGATAATCAGGGGCTTGCAGGCGTTGTTGGCTGCAAGTTCGGCCGGGATGTTTTCCAGGCTGCAGGCACCGGAGATGATTTTGGGATGACTGAGAAACGCGTAGTCAAACTGGGGCATTTCTTCACTCCTGCTCCGTTGGTGGATGACCGGGAAGCGTTGCGGGCCCTGGGCAATTGTTGATTGAGCTTGTTTTTTTTTATAATTTAATAAACAATTTCCTATCATAAACGAACCAGAATGTATATCCATTGCTGTTCAAACAGGAAGGCAGGGAGGCTTGCATGCAGGAGATCACAGGAACCAGCAACCGGGTACTGGAAGTGGATTTAACGCGTCAGACGTTTGGTGTTTCTTACATCAGTGATACAGACCGGCAACAATATCTGGGCGGCAAAGGCATTGCCCTGAAGCTGATTTATGACCGGATGGCCCCAGGCATTGATCCCCTGGGACCGGAGAATTTGTTTGTCCTGGCAACCGGGGTGTTTATGGGCACGGGCGCAGCCTGCTCCGGACGGTTTGAGGCCGTGACCAAATCGCCGCTTACGGGCCTGATGGCCAGCAGCTCCTGCGGCGGTCCCTTTGGCATGGCGTTAAAGACTTCCGGGTGGGATGCCATGGTGATTTCCGGCCGGGCAAAATCCCCGGTCTATTTGCGGGTGGATGCCGGCGGTGCCGTGTTTGTGCCCGCAGATGACCTTTGGGGAACAGGAACGGCGGATGCGGAAAAGGCGCTTTTGCAGGACGGTGCCGGTGCCCTGGTCATCGGGCCGGCCGGGGAAAACCGGGTGCGGTTTGCCAATATCCGCTCCGGCCACCGTTTTTTGGGACGGGGCGGCATGGGCACGGTGCTGGGGGTCAAAAATCTCAAGGGCATTGTGGCAAAGGGAAAAGAATACAAGATTGTGCCGGCGGACAAAAAACGCTTTGATAAAGCCAATCGCCTGTTTTTCAAATATATCCACAGAAATGGCGTCACAGCCGGCGCTTTCCGGGATTACGGCACCAATGCCAATCTCAATACCGGCAATGCCGCCGGAATCCTGCCGGTGCGCAATTTTACCGGCGGCAGTCACGGCAGCGCCCGCAAACTCTCCGGCGAGGCCATGGCCGAGCGGTTTGACACAAAGCATGACACCTGTAAACCCTGCGCCATTCTCTGCGGCCACCGGGGCACCATTCGGGGGGAAAAACGGCATGTGCCCGAATATGAGACCATGACCCTGCTGGGCGCCAACCTGGAGATCTTTGACCCGGAAGCGGTTTCCGATTTTAATGAATTGTGCAGCCATTACGGCATGGATACCATTTCCACGGGCGGGACCCTGGCCTGGGCCATGGAAGCCGGTCAAAAGGGACTGCTGGAAACAGATCTGAAATTCGGAGCCGCTGATAAAATTTCCGGAATGATAACGGATATGGCAATGCGCCGGGGTTTGGGGCGGGATTTGGCCCTGGGCTCTGCTGCCGCGGCCCGGAAATACGGGGGGGAGGATTTTGCCATGCATGTCAAGGGAATGGAACTGCCCGGCTATGATCCCCGGGGTTCTGTCGGCCAGGGGCTTTCCTATGCCACGGCCAACCGGGGCGGCTGCCATCTGTCATCCTACATGGTGGGCCTGGAGGTGATCCTGGGAATGGCCGAGCCCCGGGCTGTGCGCTGGAAACCCTACATGGTCAAGTTCATGGAAGATGTCTTTTGCGCCATTAACTGCCTGCACGTGTGTTTGTTTACCTCCTTTGCCGTATTCCTGGAGCCGCCCCTGATTCGTTTTTCACCCAAGTTTGTCATCCGGCTGCTCAATCAGAACTTTTCCCGGCTGGCGCTGAATTTAATGGATGTCAGCCTTTATCCGGAGCTGTGGCATGCCATTATGGGCAGCCGCTATGTGCCCTACCAGGGCATGCGGGATTTTTACAAGGCCGGAGAACGGGTCCATGTGCTGGAGCGCTATATGAACACCCGGGAAGGCATTTCCAGAAAAGACGATAGCCTTCCGCTGCGCCTGCTCACCGAGGGGCGGGCCTGTGATGCCGACCAAAGCACGGTTCCCCTGGAGGCCATGCTGCAGAAATATTACCGGCTGCGGGGATATGACCCAAACGGCGTGCCCCGCCCGGAAACCCTTCGCCGGCTGGGAATTGAGCCCCGGCATTCGGGCCGGGAAAAAGACGCGGAAGATATTTTTTGAAGTTTGCAACTCTCTGTTTTTGTAAGCTCAGTAAAAAAATACAGCATATCGATTATAAACATGACCCTTGACAGGGTTTTGCCATTGTATTTAAATGTGGACAATTATTCGGATGCTCGCAATGCGACCCTGGCGCCGGCTTTTATAAAGTGTTTTTCGAAACGTTGTTTTACAGGAGCCTGCCAGGAGGGAACCCTGTGTGAGTCAGGGACCGGCCCGCGGCTGTAAACGGGGACGAAAGCTGCAGAACTGCCACTGTTTTTATGAACGGGAAGGCGCAGCAAGTAGATTGATCCGCAAGTCAGAAGACCTGTCTGAATAACCATAAGGGGTTTGACTGCGCCGGCAACGTTGTGCCCCGGGCGGATTCTGCGGATAAAAAAGGGAAATCCCGGATCGTGTATACGATCCGGGATTTTTTTATTGAAAACGCATATGCCCAGGTTTCTCCATGACAAGACCGGCTGCTGCGGCATTTCCATTGACAACGGTAAAGGAGGCACCATGGGCAAAAAATTGTTATTGATTCTCTGTTTTTTCATTTTATGCATCTGCACGCAAAATTCCGCAAATGCGCGATCCGCTCACAACACCACAGTCATGGAGGATATTGTGGTCACATCTGAGCGGTTTCCTTCTCCGGAAAAAGAAAGCCCTCAATTTATTCAGTCTTTTTCAGCCTCGGAATTAAAGCGCACCGGCGGCAACAACGTCATTGACGCACTGAGCCGGATCGGCGGGTTTTCATTTCAGGGCTATTCCCCCATGGGCGTAAAAGCCGGGATGGGCAGTTCGCTGTCGATTCGCGGAGTGGAGGGCGGCGAGTTGGTCCTGATCAATGGCATGCCGATTCAAAATTCCGGAAACAAAAATTATGAATTATCCCATTTTTCCCTTGAAAATATTGAACGGGTTGAAGTCATGAAAGGGGCATCTTCCATTCAGTACGGAGCCGATGCCATGAGCGGAGCCATCAATATCATCACCAAAAAAAATTCCGGCCACAGGCAGACAAAGGCATCCGTGGAATTCGGGGATTACGGCTATCACAACCATCATCTGCAATACCTCGGGCCGGGGGTGAATGTGGGGTTTGATTATCAGCATATGAATTCAATTCGGCGCAATGATGACTTTGCGGATAAGGAATACAGCGATACCAGACCGCTTCACCGGTATTCAGCCAGCGTAAACGCCAATATCGCGGAAAATTTATATTTTGACGGCCTGGCCAGTTACGTGGATTCCGGCTATGAAACATATGACGCCACAACCGGTCAGAGAATCGACACCAATGAACAGGAGCAGTATGAAATTTTTACCAACCTGCGCTATGAGACGGAAAATGCAAGATTCAAAGCATTTTACAAATACGGGGATGAAGAAAGAAAAACCTACGAATACCAACCTTATAAAATTCTGGACGGGATCAGTAAAAACAAGCATTTTAATACCGGTTTATCAACAGACTGCAAATTTGATTTCCTGAGTGCTGAAGTCAAAACCGGCTTTGAATATATTCACCGCGCTGCCAATTTTGAAACCGGATATGGATATCATTACCGCAATGACGTTGCCGTGTTTGCCATTATTACCAAGCGGTTTTTCCAGCGGCTGAAAATCGATCTGGGCATGCGGGAGCAATTGATTTATGCGGACGCCGCCGGTGAAGACCAGGATGAATTCACTCCCAGTCTGGGTCTTAATTTCCAGCTGACACAATCCGTGAATCTGTTTGCCAATGCAGCAAAAGCCTTCAGGGCGCCTTCTTTTAACAATTTGTACTATGATTCCTGGCTGCTGAAAGGCAACCCGGAGCTGACCCCGGAAAAGGGCTGGACTTACGACACAGGGGTCAAGTTTACAAACGCATGGAGCAAGATCCGGTTGTCCGGGTTTTTCATGGATTACAAGGACAAGATTGAATCCTATAAAGGCGGCGGCTACCCGTATGAATACTTTAACGCCGGCACCTATGAAAGCCTTGGCGTTGACTGGAATATTGACCTTTTCCCTTTTCATGGCCGGGATAGCTGGTCGAGCCGGATTTCCTTTTATTCTTCGGGCACATGGTGCGACCCTGTTGCCGAGGATCCCGACGGCAGTCAATACCAAACCGGCCCCAAATTCAGCTCCTCTGTGGGCGCGGCATATGACGGCGGCATGTTCAGCCTTGCCCTGAATTTCAATTATGTCACCAGCCGTCCGGATGCCCTGGATGATATTTCGACACTGGACATCAACGGAAAATACAAACTGCCCAAAGGATATCTCACGTTCGGCATTGATAACGTGTTTGATCAGGAGGTTGAGATCAACGGCAACAAGGACACAGACAACTATGTATATTACGGAATGCCCCGGTTTTTTAAAATTGGGTATGAGGTGCGGTTTTAACTATTGCAGCAGCAATTCACGGTTACTACTAATCTAATCAGCTTATTGGCTTTTTGAAGCGAAAAGAACGGATTTTGAAACCTGATTATAGCAGAGAAAACAGATA
>NZ_JBSRLA010000057.1:0-23913 GCF_055149105.1 Desulfosalsimonas sp.
GGCTTGCGCAATTTCGAAGAATGCAGCGTACTTAGCCGTACGTGAAATTCTGAGAAATTGCGCGTAACGCAGATATTGGACTTTTTACGGCGCCATCAAACCCTGTCTGATGAAATTTGCCGGACCGTCAATAGGCGCATTATAAGCCTTTGGCCAAAATACCGGAAATGCGTTTTATTTTTTATAAAAACATCCGAAAAGCATATAAGGTTATTTTAAGATGGGATTCAAAAATTATGGGCAATACCGTAATACTCTGCGGGTTTTCCCATGCCCTGGAGAAAGTATGAGAAATAAAAGGGATAATAGCGAAAAGACCCGTTTCCCGGCCAGCAAAGCCGGGTTCCAGGATGCCGCCCAAATCCGGGACCAGGCCGAGCAAAAGGCCCGGACCATAAAGCCGCCCGCCCTGGATTCCATGACGCGTAAAGAAATCCTGCACATGGTTTATAAGATGCAGGTAAGGCAGATTGAGGCGGAATTGCAGGTCAAACAGTTGCGCAGCCAGCTTGAAGAAAGAAATGATCAGGCTGAGCTATTCAGGATCATCAGTGAAAATATGCTGGATATGATTGCGCTGACCGATATGGAAGGAAACTTCACTTTTGCAGGAAAAACCCATGAAATTCTGGGCTACGAACCGGGCTTCCTGATTGGAAAAAATGTGATGGATTTTGTGCATCCTGAAGATCTCCCGCGTGTACTGGAGCAATCCAATGATTTTTTTGCAACAGGTCATCCCCGCAAAGTCGAGTATCGGTACAAATGTGCAGACGGCACCTACCTTTGGCTTGAAACCGTGGGAAATTTTCTTAGAGATGAAAGCGGTACCCCTCAGATAATCGTATTCAGTTCAAGAGATATAACTGATCGCAAACATGCCGAGCAACAATTAAAGGAAAGTGAAGAAAAGTATCGGAGAATTGCGGAAAATTTAACAGACGTGGTCTGGACCACGGACTTGAATCTGAATCCGACGTTTGTAAGCGCTTCGGTTCAAAAATTGCTGGGTGAAACCCCGGAAAAGCACATGCGCCGGACCATGGCGGAAAAAATTCCGCCGTTTTATCTGAATAAAATGTACCAGGTGCTTGCCGAAGAACTTGAAAAGGAAAATGACCCTGCAAGTGACAAAGACAGATCGCGGTTGATCGAACTTAAGCATTACAAAGCCAATGGCTCCACCATATGGGTGTCGATGAACATTTCCGCTATTCGTGATGAATACGGCAACTTTGTCGGTTTACAGGGCGTAACGCGCGATATCTCTGAGCAGAAAAAAAGGGAGGAGGAACAGGAAAAACTCCAGAACCAATTGTACCAGGCCCAGAAAATGGAATCCGTAGGCCGCCTGGCAGGCGGCGTGGCCCATGATTTTAACAACAAGCTTTTTATCATCAATGGGTATGCCGAAATGGCCATTGATATGATTGAGCCTGATGGAGCGCTTTATGAAAATATCCGGGAAATCCACGCCGCAGGACAGCAATCTGCAGGCATCGTCCGGCAGCTTTTGGCCTTTGCCCGGCAACAGACCATCAGTCCGGTACTGCTTGATTTAAACGACACGATTTCCGGGATGATAAAAATGCTGCACCGCTTGCTCGGCGAAAACATTGATCTTGCATGGCACCCCGGCAACAATTTGTGGCCGGTAAAAATAGACCCTTCCCAGGTGGACCAGATAATGGCAAACCTTGCTGTCAATGCCCGGGATGCGATATCCGATGTGGGAAACTTGACCATAGAGACGAAAAATAAAATAATTGATGAAGATTATTGCAATGGCAATCCGGAGGCAGTCACCGGCAAATACGTAATGCTGGCCGTCAGCGATAACGGCTGCGGCATGGAAAAAGAAGTTCAAAATCTCTTGTTTGAGCCGTTTTTCACAACCAAGGAGATTGGCAAAGGAACCGGTTTGGGGCTTCCAACGATTTACGGCATTGTCAAACAGAATGAAGGTTTTATAAACGTATACAGCGAGCCCGGGCAGGGAACAACTTTTTCAATATACCTTCCGTCTCAGCAAGCCGGGAAACTGTCTTCAGGCGCTGCGGAAAAATCCGCTGTTGAAATTCCGAAGGGTTCTGAAACCATCCTGCTGGTTGAAGATGAGCCGGCAATACTGGAGATGGGGAAGAAAATAATCAGGCGCCTCGGTTACAAGGTGCTGTCGGCTGAAAGACCGGAAGCTGCTGTTCAGCTTGCTGCAGAGTATAAAGGAAAAATAGACTTGCTCATAACCGACGTGGTGATGCCGGAGATGAACGGGCGGGATCTGGCCTTGCAAGTCGCCAGAAGTCAGCCCGGGCTCAAAATCCTCTATATGTCGGGCTATACCGCCGATGTGATCGCCTATCATGGGGTGCTGGATAAAGGGGTTCAATTTATTCAGAAACCACTCTCGGTAAAAGATCTTGCGGTTAAAGTGAGGGAGGCGATTGAGCAGGGATAGATATCTTGGAAACTGGTTTTGCAGCTTGAATCCGCCGTTTTCCGGATCCACCGAATCCGCAATACGGCTTCCCTGCATGACCTGGAGATCGGGTTTACTTTTCAAGCGCTATCTGACCGTCGCGAATCGCCTTATTTTCATTTTCGTTGATGACCACAAAGCAGATACTGTCAGCACCAGTATTTTCAGTCGAGGGCTTTGCTTTTACACTAATCCGGGTTCCGGGTTCCACCATGTCTGTAAACCGGCAGGCAATGGTCCGGATTCTGGTGGGATCGCATCCGGCAAAGGCGTTTGTAATCTCCCGCACTGCCAGCGCCAGAGTGGCTGTTCCCTGCAAAATAATGTTTGGAAGCCCCACACTGCGGGCAAATTGTATTGATGTGTGAATTGGAAAATAAATATCGGTGCAACCGTCGTATATATAGGGCATAAGTGGATCAATGTCCAGGGGCTGAACCCAGTCCATAGCACCGATGTCTGCCTGATGGCGCGGGATTTCAGGTACATTTTCTTGTGCTGTGGCATCACCGGTGCAACGAACGCCTCGCATCAGACCGCCAAGATGTTCCGTAAAAACCGGGGCGCCATGATCATCTGTGGCATCAAATCGAACAATAACATGCGTGCCGGCACGATGGGGCTGAATCCCGGCTATTTTTCCGCTTATTGTTAGCCGGTCCTCCGGCTTTACAAGGCGGTGGATTTGGATATGTTCTGTGTAATGAACCTGGGTGGAAATGACTTCTTTCGGGAAAGATTCAGATTCAAGGTGTTCTCCCAGTCGTTCGGATACGGGCCAGGTAAGGGCCACGCAAAACATTGGAGGCGCAATGATGCCGTTTTCCCGTGTATCATCAAAATACACAGGGTTGTTGTCCCCCACTGCCGCGGCGTAATTCATGATATCACGCCAGTTGACAATAGTTCGCCGGCTTCGCAACGGAGTGCCGGCAAATCCGGTATTGAGTTCCATTGAGGCACCTCCGGGCTATTGTTGTTCCAGGATCTTTTTTGCTTCATCGCGCAGGGCGGCTTTGTCTATTTTGCCATTGGCCAGTAGCGGCAGATTCTTACGGATGAAGAAGCGCTTGGGCACCTTGTAGTTTGCCAGTTTTGCCCGGCAGAGGTTTTCCACCGCTGATTCGGTGGTCTCCTTACCAGGCTGCAGCATGATCCATGCCCAGCCCACTTCCTGGAATATTTCATCTGGTACGGCAATTACGGCAGCAAACAAAACGGTTTCATCGAGTTCAATAACCTCTTCAACTTCCCGCGGATAGACGTTTTCCCCACCGCTTTTAAACATCTCGGATATCCTGCCGGTTATATGGACGTAGCCCCTTTCATCCCTGTAGGCAAGGTCTGCGGTGTAATACCATCCGTTTTCATCGCGCATACGGGCCGTCTCTTCCGGCATGTTCCAATATCTGGAAAACATAAAAGGGCCCCGAACGGCAATTTCGCCGATCTGTCCATCGGGCAGTTCAGCACGGTGGCTGTCAACGACTTTGAGTTCAAAGGGTGATGCGATTTTACCAACGGTGTGCAGCAGAGTCCCCGTATCGTCATCTTTTTCCGTATAGGTAACAAATCCGCATGTCTCTGTGCTGCCATAACCGGTGATGAGTTTTGCCCCGGTATTCCGGGCAATTCCGGAAAGCACCCTGACCATCAACTCCGGTGCTGCTGACCCGGCCCAGGCGAAAAGCTCGATATTGTTTATATCGACTTCCCAGAAGGTTGGCTGCTGGATCTGGAGCAAAAACATCACCGGCACCTGGCCCACCACGTTGATCTTTTCCTTTTCAATCACCTTCAATGATTCAACCGGATCAAACCGGTCCATGCAGACCAGGCAACCGCCGGCCAGTATACCTGCAAAACCGATTTCCACGTCGGCTGCAACATGATTGATCGGAAAATGCAACAGGGCACGGCTTCCCTGGCGGAAGTAAAATTTTTCAACCTCTGCCCGGATGTTTTCAATAATACTTCTGTGGGTATGCACCACACCTTTCGGCTTTCCAGTGGATCCGGATGTGTACATGAGAAGAGCGTCATCTTCTCTCCTCACCCCGTACATTCTTTCTTCAAACTCTTTTTCTGCATGACTGCGGTCCTGTTCCAGAAAATCCCGGTAATCTTCCGTACCGGAAACCCTGCTGCCAATTACAAGAACCTTTTTCAGAAAAGAAAATTCTTTTGTCAGTGTCTGAATGTTTTTAGACAGATCGTTCCCCTGGAATTCGCTGACAGCAATTAATACTGCGGGCTTGCTGTCGCCTATCTGATATCGCAGTTCATCAATAGTGAACTTCGGATTGATGCCCAGCCATATTGCACCGATTTTATTGGCTGCCATGTAGGTCACCGGAAACTCTGTTCGTGCCATGGAAAGCATGGCCACGCGATCCCCTTTTGCCACGCCGGCATCGAGAAAAGCCCGGGCCGCCTTGTCCATTTCAGATTTAAAGCCGCTCCAGGTAAGACGATCTTCTTTAAAAACCAGCGCTTCTGCATCAGGTGTTTGTTGCGCCCATTTTTCAACGTAATGCCACGTTAGAGACAGGTCCTGCCAGGTCATTTTGTACCTCCTTGCCGCAATGAACGGTTACTGACGGATTTTTCATTTTATCCGGTTTTTGGTGTAAAGAGTATAGGTTCCCGAGTTCAAATTGTAAAGATACTCCTTTGATTACCACGATGGGACAAGGAATCGTTGATCATGCCATTGCCGAAGGAGGCCTGCCGGACCTTTTGCCTTATACTTAACGTCAATAGACATTTGCGGGCTTGATCCGCAGCAAATGGCAAAACAAGGCGGCATAAATTTATTTTCCAAACGGTTTACGAATTGATTTCCCGGTCAATTTGTGCCATATATCCTGTTTTCCCAAAAAATTGTCATGGTGATCATCACACTGACAACGTGTTCAATAATTTAAAAAATCGGGGTAAATATGTGGACATACGAAAAACCGGACAACCTGGTTGAGTGGTGGCAGGAAAGCGAAAAGAAATTCAGGGACAACATCCTGTTCTGGGTACATAATGATGCCGGCGGACTGGATTCGATGTCTTACGGGGAAATCGGCCGGCGCATCAACAATGCCCGCGGCGGGCTGGCACGGCTCGGAGTGGAGCCCGGCGACTCGGTGGGCATTATCGCCGCCAACCGGCCGGAGTGGGCTGTGCTGGCCTTTGCCACTTACGGCAGAAAAGCCAGGTATATCCCCATGTATGAAAAGGAGCTGGTGGCCACATGGAAATACATTATCGCAGACAGCGGGCTGAAGTTTCTGCTGGTCTCCTCGCCGGAGGTTTATGAGAAGGTCAAACATTTCCCTGAAGAAATTCCGGGCCTGGAAAACATTTATCTTATTGATTCAAATGGGGAAAACAGCCTGGCCGCCCTGGAAAACGATGGTGCGGCCAATCCGGCCGAAGCCCTGATTCCGGATCCAGACGATATTGCAGTGCTGATCTACACCTCCGGGACCACGGGTGCGCCCAAGGGTGTGCTTTTGTCCCACGGCAACCTGACCTATTGTTCCAGGGCCGGCTACCGCATTTACCCGGAACTCACTGAAAACCAGGTGGGACTGTCCATGCTCCCCTGGGCCCACTCTTATGCTTTGAGCGGCGAGCTCAACAACTGGATTCAGTTCGGAGGGTCTCTGGGCTTTATGAGAGATGTGCAGACCCTCGGCGATGACCTGCGCCTGGTTCGGCCCACATACCTGGTATCCGTGCCCAGGGTTTTCAACAAAATTTATGACGGCATCCAGGCCAAAATGACAGATGCCGGAGAGGCAAAAAAAGCCTTGTTTGACAAGGCCTGCCAAATTGCCCGGCAGCGAAACGAACTGGTCGAACAGGGCCGGTCCCCCGGCCTGTGGCTCAACATCAAGCACAGATTTTTTGACAAGGCCGTGTTGTCCAAGGTCCGCGAGGCCATGGGCGGCCGCGTCACCGGCGCCCTGACCGCCAGTGCGGCCATGAACAAAGAAATCGCTCTGTTTTTCTATGACATCGGCATTCCCATTTACGACTGCTACGGCTTGACCGAAACCGCCCCGGCCGTTTCCATGAACTGCAGCAGTGCATGGAGAATCGGCAGCGTGGGCAAGGTGCTCGAAGGCCAGAAGGTGGTCATTGACAAATCCGTGGTTGAAGAAGACGCCGGGGACGGAGAAATCGTGGTCTACGGCCCCAATGTGATGAAAGGCTACCACAACCAGCCCGAGGCCACAAAAGAGGTCATCATGGCCGACGGCGGATTTCGCACCGGGGACCGGGGCATGTTTGACCAAGACGGCTTTTTGTGGATCACCGGCCGGATCAAGGAGCAGTACAAACTTTCCAACGGCAAATACGTATTTCCGGCCGTTCTTGAAGAGGAAATCAAGCTGCTTGCGCCCGTGGCCAATGCAACGATCTACGGCGAGGGAAAGCCTTATAACGTCTGCCTGGTGGTGCCGGATTTTGAGGCAGCCGCCCGCTGGGCTGACAAAAACGGCGCATCAGCGGCTCCTGAGGATCTGATTGCCAACCCGGCCTTTACGGAAATGATTGAAAATGAAATCACCCGCCATTTGAAAAAAACTTTTGGGGGATATGAAATTCCTAAAAAATTCAAGTTCCTGACCGAAGATTTCACCGTGGAAAACGGCATGCTCACCCAGACCATGAAGCTCAAGCGCAAGGAAGTGATCAAAAATTACCAGAACGAAATCGAAAACATGTATGGATAAGGACCCATGGGTGTAAGCCAAAGGGCCGGCCGGATTCCGGCCTTTATTGTGATGGATGTGCTGGAGCGGGCCCAGGAACTGGCTGCTGCCGGACGCCAAATCATTCACCTGGAGGTGGGCGAGCCCGACTTTGCCACCCCGGAGGTGATTACAAAGGCGGCCGCCGCAGCCATGGCCCGCGGAGAAACCCATTATACCCATTCCATGGGCATCATGGAACTGCGCTGCGCCATTGCCGAAAACTACCGGAAGCGCTACAGCGTGGAAGTGGACCCGGCCCGGGTCTTGGTGACCGCAGGCACCAGCGCGGCCATGCTCCTGCTTTTTTCCGCCCTGCTCGAAGATGGCCAGCGGGTGATCCTCTCGGACCCCCATTATGCCTGTTATGACAACTTTATTGAGTTTGCCGGCGGCGTACCGACCCGAATTCCAGTCCGCGCCCGGGAGGGCTTCCAGTTCCGGACAGATGAAATCCGGTCGGCCATGGACGCCAATACCCGTGCCATTTTCATCAACAGCCCGGCCAACCCCACCGGCCAGGTGATGCCCCCTGACCTGCTGGCGGCCGTTGCTGAAATGGCCCCGGGAAATCCGGGCGGCCCCTACGTCATCAGCGATGAAATCTACCACGGCCTGGTCTACGAAGGACAGGAGCATTCCATCCTGGAATATACGGACAATGCCTTTGTGCTCGACGGCTTTTCCAAGCGCTACGCCATGTGCGGCTGGCGGCTGGGTTATCTGATTGCCCCGCCGCATTTTATTCGCCCCCTGCAGAAAATGCACCAGAATTTCGCTATATGCGCGCCGTCTGTGGCCCAGTGGGCCGGCATTGCGGCCCTCCAAAACGGATGGGATGAAGTGGCGCGAATGCGGCAAATCTATGACACCCGAAGACAGTTGCTGGTCCAGGGGCTCAGGGATCTGGGGTTTCCCATTGCCGTGGAGCCCAAAGGCGCCTTTTATGTATTTACCAGCTGCGCCCATATTGATGCCGACGACTACCGCCTGGCCTTTGACATTCTGGAAAAAACCGGGGTGGCCGTCACCCCCGGGCGGGATTTCGGGCCGGGCGGCCACGGATTTCTGCGGTTTTCCTACTGCAACAGCCGGCAAAACATCGAGCTGGCCCTCAGGCGCTTAAAAGATTATCTGGCAGGGAGATAAAACCATGCAATCCGGAAACACCCAGGGATGTCTGCCCCTTTTTCTTTTTGCAGTATTTGTGGTTCTGTTTCCCTTGTTTCTGGCCGATGTGATGCTCACCGCACTGGGCCGGCTTGGATTAAGCCCCCGCGTGACCCTGCTGGCGGTCATGGGCATATTTATCGGCGGCATGATCAACATCCCGGTCCGGCGAATTAAAAGAAATCAGCCTTTTGATGCGTCCTCATGCCGGTTTTTCGGCCTGCAGCGTTTTTTTGCAGACCAGACCTGCCGGCAGCAGCATACCGTGCTGGCGGTCAATGTTGGCGGTTGCCTGATTCCATGCGCCATTGCCGCATACGAACTTTTCCGCATCGCCGGACACGGACCGGGGGTGCTGGGACTTGCCCTTACAGCCGTGGGCATAAACGTCTTTATCTGCTATCATACAGCCCGGCCTGTTGCCAATGTGGGCATTGCCATGCCCGCTTTGGTTCCGGCCATTGCAGCGGCGGCCTGCGCGCTTCTGCTTTACCGGGAACTGGCGCCCCCCATCGCGTTCTGCGCCGGCGTGCTCGGCCCGCTGATCGGTGCGGACCTGCTTCATTTAAAAGAGATCGAAAAACTCAACACCGGTGTGGCCAGCATCGGTGGGGCAGGCACGTTTGACGGCATCGTCTTATCCGGCCTTCTGGCCACCCTGCTGGCCTGACCCGGAAAATTTTGAAAACTCGCAGACGGCATAACCCGTGGCCGAACAGTAAACAGGTGACTCTTTAATGAACATTTTTCACACCGGGGGTTGATTCTCCGTTGCAAATACGCTACTCTATAAGCTGATTTAACAAAATGATCTGGCAATATCCGGAGAGAAACCAATGGATCAGCAACAAGAAGAATGGGACTGGACAGCCGGTCAAAGAAAAATCGGCGATTTTCCCGCCTGGCATGATCGCTTTTCATACATGGAAGAACCATATGTCAGCAGTGACGGGGAAAAAATTGCCGCCATTGTCAAAACAGAAGATGAGACCTTTACGGCCTGCGTCAACGGCACCCTCTGGGAGAACCAATATGATAAACTCTGGCATCTGCGCTTTACCCCGGATCAGCGGGCCCTGGCCCTGGTCTCGGACATGGCCATGTGGACGGTGGCTGTTGACGGCACGGCATGGGAAAACTGGTATGAATTTGTCTGGAAGCCCTGCTTTGCCCAAAACGCCCCGCACATTACCGTTGCCGCCCAAAAGGAGCTTCGCTACCGGGCGGTGACCGACGACGTGCCATGGGAAAACGAATTTTTCGCCCTGACCCATCTCGCTGTCAGTCCGGACGGACAAACTGCAGCCGCGGTGGTCCAGGACACCTGGCTGCCGGAAGCTGATATTGAAAAATTCCAGGAAAGCGGATTTACCGTGGCAATAAACGGAAAGCCCTGGGAAAATCATTATGTCAATATCTGGGAGGTTGCCTTTTCCGCAAACGGCGCCCACCTGGCCGCTGAACTGCGCACCAGCCTTTATGATTACACCATTGCCGTGGATGACCAGGCATGGAAAAAACGCTATGCCGGTGTATGGGCTCCCCGGTTTCATCCCCGGGACCATTCCGTGACCGCACCGGTACGCATGGCCGGCGGCTGGGGGCTTGCCAAAGACGATGAAATATTGTGGAACCCCAAATACGTGCAGCTCTGGCACCACATGTACAGCCCTGACGGCTCCCGCATTGCTGCCATTACCGCCCCGGAATACGGCAAATGGACCATTACCGTTGATGACCGGCCCTGGAAAATCCGGTTTACCGAACTGGTCACCGACGCGGTATTCAGCCCTGCAGGCGACCGGGTGGGCTGCATTGGCAAAACCGAGGGCAAATGGTACGTGGCAGTTGACGACCAGATATGGGACACGGGCCAGGATATGGCCTGGCAGCCGGTTTTCAGCCCGGACGGCGCCCATGCGGCAGCCAAAGTGGAAAAAAACGGACGATTCACCATCCTGCTAAACGGCCGGCCCATTGACATGACATTTGCCGATGCCTGGCAGCCGGTTTTCAGTCCGGACAGCCGCAAGCTTCTGGTCAGGGCCGTTCTGCCCCAAGGCCAGGGCGGCCACTACTGCCGGATCGTGCTAAATGTGGATTCTCCGGCCCTGTCGGAAAGGAGGCCCGGGCATGCATGAGTTATACAAGCTTGCCAGCGGAATTTTTGTCTGGATAGCGATTCTGGGTTTTGCCGCCGGCATGATCGGCCGGCTGGTCCACCTGGCCATAACCGCCCGGAAAAAAGATCCTGTGGTCTACCAGTATTTCAGCCTTTATTACGCCCTGCGTTCGATGCTCCACTGGATCATCCCCTTTGCCAGCACCGGTATGCGCGCCCATCCGGTCATCACTATTGTGGCGTTTGTATTCCACGCCTGCCTGATTGTCACGCCGCTGTTTGCCGCAGCCCACGTGATTCTGGTCATGGAGTCCTGGAACGTGTCATGGTGGCACCTGCCGGATCCGGCCGCGGATGTGATGACCGTGCTGGTGATCCTGGGATGCCTGTTTTTCCTGGTCCGCCGGATTGTGAAGGAAAATGTTCGATATTTGAGCACCCCGGGCGATTTTGTAATCATCGCCATGGTTGCCGCGCCTTTTGTCACCGGCTTCTGGACCTATCACCAATTTTACGGATATGAAACCGCGGGCATTCTTCACATGCTCAGCGGCGAGCTGATGCTCCTGTGCCTGCCGTTTACCCGGCTGTTTCATATGGCCCTGTGGCCGTTTACCCGGGGATATGCAGGCTCGGAATTCGGCGGTTTGCGCCAATCCCGGGACTGGTAGCCCTTAAAAAAGCCAATTGACCTTGCAGGTGAAACAATATGAACCCAAAAAACCAGAAACAAGAAGCAAACAACAAAAACGGCATATACGATGCCGGCATTGAAAAGGGCGCCAGCCGGCTGACCCCGGAAAAAATCCGGAAAGTCTTTGACGCCCTGGTGGAAGCAGAAGGCGGAGCACGTCTGAGAGCCTACACAAATGCATGCGTGCACTGCGGCCTGTGCAGCGATGCCTGCCATCACTTTTTGTCCAAAGACGGTGATCCCCGGCTTTCGCCGGCAGGCAAGGTCAAGCAGACCGTTTCCCGGATTTTAAACAAAAAAGCCAAACTGGATGTGGATTTTGTCAAACAGGCCTGTGAAACGGTTTTTACCGAATGCAATCTTTGCCGCAGATGCGTGATCTACTGTCCCTTTGGCATTGATGTGGCGTACCTGATGCTGTTTGTCCGCAGGGGCTGCCACCAGCTTGGCGTGGTTCCCCAGTATATACAGGACACAGCCCACAGCCACGCTTCGACCTTTAACCAGATGTGGGTCCGCGATGACGAATGGATCGACACCCTCCAGTGGCAGGAAGAAGAAGCCCGGGATGAAATCCCGGATTTGCGCATCCCCGTTGACAAAAAAGGCGCGGATATCTTCTACTCGCTCATCGGCCCGGAGCCCAAATTCCGGGCTCAGCTGATCTACCAGATGGCCGTGATCTTCCATATGGCCGGTGCCGACTGGACCGTGCCCTCCGCGCCGGGATGGGACAACAGTGATATGTGCATGTTCACCGGAGACATGGAAATGACCGCACGGTTGAAAAAGGTCCATTTTGAGGCGGCCATGGATTTGAAAGCCAAGCGCATTGTCATGGGTGAATGCGGTCATGCCTTCCGCTCTGTCTATGACGTGGGCAACCGGACACTTGGCTGGAAAATGCCCCCGCTGCCCATGGTTCACGCCATTGAATTTTATGCTGAAATCCTTCGGGAAAAACGCATTGAAATTCCGAAAAAATTTGACCGGCCTGTGGCATTCCATGATCCATGCAACATCGTCCGGGGCCGGGGCCTTGGCGATGAGGCCCGGTATGTGGTCAATGAAACCTGCAGCACCTTTATCGAACTGACACCCAACCGGGAGCACAATTTCTGCTGCGGTGCCGGCGGCGGGGTGATCAACTGCGGCCCGCCTTTTAAGAACAAGCGGGTGGAAAGCAACCGGGTCAAGGCCGATCAACTGGCTGCAGCCCGGGACAAGGGAGCAGAGGTGCTCATCGCGCCCTGCCACAACTGCCACGGCGGTCTTGAAGACATTATTGACCATTATGAGCTTGGCCTGGAGTTGAAATTTCTGGGAGACATCATCTACGAATGCATGAAAAAGGAATAAAAAGGCTTATGCAGTCCCGGAACAAAACAGCTGCCCGTCCGGTCCGTCTGGCTTTGATGGCCCTTTTGTTCACCGCTTCCGCAGTTTTTGCCCAGGGCCATGTCACCACGGTGGAAGACAGCGGATTTGAAAAGCGCACCCGGCCCGTGGTCGCCTTTGAACATGATGCGCACAACCAGAAAGCAGAAATCTATGATTGTGCCGTGTGCCACCATGTCTATGAAAACGGTGAAAAACGCGAAGGTCAGATGTCGGTGGGCATGGAATGCTCGGAGTGCCATTTGTCCGAAAACAACGGGCCCATGGAACTAACCCGGGCCTATCACCGAATGTGTAAGACCTGCCACCTGGAAAAAAGCGCCGGGCCGGTCCAGTGTGCCCGGTGCCACACCCGGCACAACGCCCCAGCAAAATAACCTGCAGCCGCTTTTCCTTTTCCTGCCCGTGCTTGCAATGCGTCAAAAATTTGCTATAAAGATTTTTTGACAAATGCAAAGCCCCCGGCCGCCCCGACAAGTGAAAACAAATTGTTTGGGTGGCCGAAAAAATGCAAATCAATTCACAGCAATGCAGGAACCCGATTCATGGAAAAGGAATTTGATTTTTTCAGTGACCACTCTGAGGCCTTTCTGGAAATGGCTTTTTGCCCCGACTACCTGGAACGCCCGGCCCGGCCGGACGGCTACGGGAAAAACACCGGCGACTGCGGTGACACCGTTGAAGTGTTTTTGTCCGTTGACCAGGGCCGAATCCAGGAAATTTCCTTTCAGATCGACGGATGCATCAATACCCGGGCATGCGCCAATACCATCGGCCGCATGGTCCATGGCCGGAAACTGGAAGATGCCTGGACCATAACTCCCCGGGATATTATCGATTATCTCCGGACACTGCCTGAATCCTCGCACCACTGTGCGGAACTGTCCTGCGGGGCGCTGTACCGGGCCCTTGCCCATGCCCGGACAAATATTCGCGATCCATGGAAAAAGAATTATATTTTCAAATAAGTCCCGGCGGGTGATTCGGCAAAGCGCTGTTTAAAGCCCTGCGCCCGGCTGGCATTGGACGGAATGTGAAATCCTCACAGATTTGATGTCAAACAATTCATATGCATGATCTGATCGCTACACTTATTGATCGTTTCCGGGATCTGGCTGCGGTTACCGACGCATCCGGGAATCTGTTGTATCTAAGCCCCGTTGCCCGCCGGCTGCTGGGGGTGGCTCCGGAAGCCGACGTTACGAAACAGCACATTCATGCAGTCCTCTGCAGCGGCAACAACGGTTTTTCCGCAAACCCGGATTCTGATGACGGTGTGCCGGAACCAGGGCCCGAAGGTCGGCCCATTTTCGGCTCAATCATGGCCCATCATGCGCAGGATGGCCGTATCGGGGGCTTTTCCTACCAGCTCCACCCCGATACCCAAAAATCCGATTTCCAACCCGGGCCGATGCAGCAACAGCCGGATGGGCAAACCGGTGTTGCCGGGGAAAACAAAGCTCCGGGCCGCAGTGCACATGCCGGTATCCTGCAGCAAATAGAAATCTCCCAGGTGTTTTCCTCCCTTGCCGAGCCGGTGATTGTCTATGACCGGGCCGGCACCCCGGTCATGGCCAACCCGGCGGCAATCCATATGATGGGTTTTGATCCCACGGGTATGCCCTGGCGGATCTTTATTCAAAAAAAAGTCCTGCTTTATCCCAACAATCGTGCGGTACCCTTTGATCAACTACCCTGCAGCAGAGCCCTTGCCGGGCAAAAGGTGCGCGATGAAAAATTTATCCGCACAGATTCCAAGGGAAGGGAACGGATCTATGAATTCAACGCAGTGCCCCTGCTCCACCAGGGGCAAATTGCGGGCGCGGTCACTGTGGCCCGGGACGAAACCGAGCGAAGCCGGCTCATGGACCAGCTGGAAACCGAACGCACGGCCCTGCAGGCCATTATTCACAGCGCTCCGGAAGCCATCATCGTGGTGGATGAAGAATGCCGCATCGTCATGACCAATCCCGCGGCCAGAAAATTTTACCAGCAAACCCCTGCAAACGGGATCTCCGCAACCATGGGACCCGGATACCACGACAACTCTCCGCCCTATGATCCTGTGGACCTGCCCCTGGCCCGATCCGTATTCCAGGGAGAGATGATCGTGGACCATGAACTGGCCGTTGGCCTTCCCGACGGAAAATGCCGGCACGTGCTGGTCAACACCGCTCCCATACGCAATCCAAGAGGACATATCACCGGTGCGGTGGGGGTATTCCATGATATTACCCAGCGCAAGCAGGATCGCCTGGAATTGGAGCAGGCGCGCACTGAGCTGGAAAAAAGGGTGGCGGAACGTACCGCAGAACTCACCCACACGGTGGAATCCTTGAGAGAAGAAATCGAACACCGCAAAAAAATTGAGGCCAGGCTTCAGGAATCCCAGGAAAAGCTTCGGAATTTTTCCCACAGAATGCTGCACACACTTGAAGCCGACCGTCAAAAAATTGCCCGGGAACTCCATGACAGTCTCGGGGCGAGCCTTGCGGCCATCAAGTTCAGCCTGGAAGAAAAATTATCACAGATGCCCCCGGATCCGCCCGAGCATATCATGTCTCTGGAAAGCATTGTTTCCTATTTAATGACGACAATCAAGGAGACAAAGCGCATCTCCGCCAACCTGCGCCCCACCATCCTCGATGACCTGGGGCTGCTGGCCACCATCACCTGGTTCTGCAGGGAATTTCAATATTTCTACCCCCATATCCGGGTGGAGCAGCAAATCCGGATCCAGGAAGAAAATATCGATGAGCCGTTAAAAATCGTGATATACCGGATTTTGCAGGAAGCCATGAACAATGCCGCAACCCATGCAAATCCGAAAAACATCCGACTGCTGCTGGAGAAAAGCGGCAACCGCATCAAACTGGCGGTCTCTGACGACGGAAAGGGATTTGATTCGGATGCCCGGCTCCGCGAATCGGATCCCATGAGCGGGCACGGCATTCAGGGCATGCAGGAAAGGGCCAGCGTGTGCGGGGGAAATTTTGAAATCCACTCCCGGCCGGAAAAAGGCACCCGGGTGATTGTCAACCTGCCCCAACAAGCCCGGGAATGTGCCTGTTAACCGGGGTAACTGTCTTTGTGTACCAGGCCCTGTTCAATGGCAAAGGAGGTCAGGGCTGCGGCGCTGTGCAGATCCAGCTTGCCCATGAGATTGGAACGGTGCTTTTCCACGGTCTTTACGCTGATATGGAGCATGCTGCTGATTTCCTTGTTCAGATACCCCTCGGCCAGAAGTTTGAGCACCTCGCGCTCCCGCTGGGTGATGTTATCCCAGGCAGAACGGGTTTTCATCTGTTTGCGGCCTTCAATGTAGCCTTCCATGACGTTATCGGCTATGCCCGGACTAATGTAGGTTCGGCCCTTGAGCACGCTGTTGATGGCCACCAGGAGTTCCTCCCGGCTGGCATCCTTGATGCAGTAGCCGTTGGCCCCGGCATTAAACGCCTCAAGCACGTACTGGTCGGATTCATGGATGGTCAGCGCCAGAACCGCAACCTCCGGATACAGACGCTTGGATTCCTTGATCACACTGATGCCGCCGAGCCGTGGCATGGAAAGATCCAGCAGCAGCAGATCCGGCGTGTTTTCACGAATGACTTCAAGGGCCTGCAGACCGTCTTCGGCCTCTGCGATTACCTCCAGGTCCTTGCGGCTGTCCAGCATGGCTTTTAAGCCGTCGCGAAACAATTGATGATCTTCAACAATAACGATCTTTTTGGTTCCCATGGAGGTCTTTTTCCGTCCCTCATCCCGGAGTGGATCATAAATGGCAGGCAATGCAAATGATCATAGGCCATACTCTCTTATTTTCTATAAAAAAAACCGCCGCATGTCAACACAAACGACATTGCGGCGGCAATACTTTGAAAATACAAGCGAAAAAAGCGTCACGCTACCCGGGCAAAGGCGGCGTATTCCTCAAAATCGCGGATTTCATTGCTCAGGTAGTGCCTGAGTTCCTCCATGATTTGTTTTTCAAGCTGGCGGACCCGCTCTCTGGAAAGTCCCAGGCGATCGCCCAGGGACTGCAGGGTCATGGGTGAGTCGGAATAAATCCGCAAATCCAGGATTTCACGTTCCCGGAAAGGAATTTTTTCCCTGAATTCCCTCACCTTATGATTTACCATACTATCGATCTGCCGCTCGGAAACCTCCTCTTCAATGGACTTGTCCTCATCAACCCTGAGAAAATCCACCCAATCCGTATCCGAATCCTCGTTTAACGGAGCATCCAGGGAAATATCCCGGTTGAGCAAGCGCTGGTCCATATCCACGATATCTTTTTCCTCAACCCCGCAACGCTGAGAAAGGCGTTTGGAATCGGCATCAATACCCATGGCCGAAAGTTTTCTGCGTTCCTGCTTGAGCTTGTAAAAAAGCTTGCGCTGTCCTTCGGTGGTCACCACCTTGACCATGCGCCAGTTGTCCTGCATATATTTCAGGATATAAGCCTTGATCCAGAAGGAGGCGTAATAGGAAAACTTGACGTTGCGATTGGGATCATATTTGCGCACTGCCTGCATCAGGCCCACGTTGCCCTCCTGGATGAGGTCGAGCAGATTGCGGTTCCAGAACCGCTGAAATTTTAAGGCAATCTTGACCACCAGCCGAAGATTGGAAACCACGAGTTCATATGCGGCCTGGTCATCATCGTGATCCTGGACCCTTGCAGCCAGGTAGCGTTCCTGATCCCGGTTAATGAGCCCGTGGCTGCGGATATCAGCCATGTATTGCTGGACCGGATCAAATTTCTTTCTGCCGCTTTTAAATTTTTTCTCTGCAGCTTTGCGGGCCTCCACGGTTTGTTCGATATCTGCGTATAACGGCTCCGCATGAGTGCTGCGGGACGGGGCGGCAGGGCTGTATGCAGGATCATGAAACATGGTAAAACCTCCTTGATGCAAAACGGGTTGTCACCTAAAAGACACGGTTGCCAAAAAAATCTTGGAGCTTACTGTTGAGTTCAGGTATAGAAAAATCATCCGGGAAGATACATTGGGGGAGGACTGTATTTTACAGTAAGAAAACCCCTAGAAGCATACAGGATTGACCGTAGTGATCCGGACAAAACACTCTGAACACCAGCGCAGGCGAGGAAAAAAGCAATGAAACAAACAGGTTGGATTATATGGGCGGCCGTGGGAATGCTGCTTGTTTTCACCATTCCGGGTTTTGCCCGGGAAAAAGCCGAAATCAGTCCGCAGAGCCGGTCCTGCCTGGGCTGCCATAAAACCGCGACCCCGGCCATTGTGGCCGACTGGCAAAACAGCCGGATGTCACAAACCACACCGGCACAGGCCATGGAAAAAGACAAGCTTGAGCGGCGGATCTCTGCTGATGTGATTGCCGGGGATCTGGAAACCGTTGTGGTGGGATGTGCGGAATGCCACACCCTGCGTCCTGAAACCCATGCCGACAGCTTTGCCCATGCCGGACAGAAGGTTCACACCGTTGTCACCCCGGAGGACTGCGCGGTCTGCCACAGCCGGGAAAGAGAAGAATTTTCCAACAATCTCATGGCCGAAGCCCACGGCAACCTCATGGACAATTCCCTTTATGACGCCCTGATCACGGCCGTCAACGGCCCGCTTTCCATAGATGATAACAATGGCCTTTCCCAGCATAAACCGGATAAACAGACAAACGCAGACTCATGCCTGTTTTGCCACGGTACAAAGCTGACCGTGGAAGAAACCGCCGAGCGGCAGACATCCATGGGCCCCATGGAATTTCCGGTGATCCGGGGATGGCCCAACCAGGGCGTCGGCCGGATCAACCCGGACAACAGCCGGGGGTCCTGCTCGGCCTGCCATCCGCGGCACCGGTTTGCCATTGAGACGGCCCGTAAACCCGAAACCTGCTCCCAATGCCACAAAGGACCGGACGTGCCCGCCTACAAGGTCTACAGCGTCAGCAAGCACGGCAACATTTACAACGCCGGCAAATCTTCGGAAAAATGGGACTTTTCCGCAGTTCCCTGGACCGTGGGAGAGGACCTGGAAGCACCCACCTGTGCCACATGTCATGTGAGCCTGCTCACGGATGCAAACGACCGGGTGATTGCCGAAAGAACCCATCAAATGAACGACCGCCTGGGACGGCGGATTTTCGGCCTGCCCTATGCCCACGCCCATCCGCAGTCAGCCGACACAACAAAAATCCAAAGCAAGGACGGCCTGCCCCTGCCCACAGCCCTTGACGGCACGCCGGCACAAGAATTTCTCATCAGCAAACAGGAGCAGCAAAAGCGCACCAGGACCCTGCAGCAGGTCTGCCTGAGCTGTCACAGCACCGGCTGGGTTGAAGGCCATTTCAATCGCCTGGCCAACACTGTTGAAACAACCAATGACCAGGTGCGCACAGCCACGCAAATCCTGGAAAAAGCCTGGCAAACAGGTGCCGCCCGGGGCCCGCAATCCGGAGCCAGCCCGTTTGACGAACCCATTGAACGCTTGTGGGCCGAAACCTGGCTGTTTTACGCCAACTCCGTCCGGTTTGCCTCTGCCATGGGCGGGGCGGATTACGGGGTCTTTGCCCAGGGAAGATGGCATCTGAGCCGCAGTATTCATAAAATGGCCGAAATGGCCGAATCCGGGGCCGTCTTCAAGCAGCAGGCGCCGTAATCCGCCCCCGGAGATGGGCAGGGTTGATTTTTCTTTGAAAAACTGACAGGATGAATATAATTTACCTTTTGAAAGGATCAATATATTGTCTTTGATGTGCTTATCCGCCAATCCCGGTCCGAAAGGGCTTTGCCATGTATAGAGAACGGGCGGGCGAAGTCCTGCGAATCGAGGCCGAAGGCATTGAAAAACTTGCCGATCATCTTGATGACCAGTTTAACCGGCTGGTGGACCTGATCTATCAGTCCCGGGGCCGGGTGATTGTGGCCGGGATCGGAAAATCCGGGTTAATCGCCCGAAAAATCGTGGCCACCCTAAACAGCACCGGCACCCGATCCCTGTTTCTCCACCCGGTGGAGGCCATGCACGGGGATCTGGGCATTGTGTCTGCAGATGACGTGTTTATCGCCCTTTCCAACTCCGGGCAAACCGATGAACTCAACATCCTGATTCCCAGCATCCGCAGTGTTGGCTGCCCGGTGGTGGCCTTTACCGGAAATTCCCGCTCAAGCCTGGCTTCCCAGAGCGACCTGGTCATTTACGTGGGCGTGGAAAAAGAAGCCTGCCCCCTGGGACTGGCACCTACGGCCAGCACCTCGGCCCAGCTGGCCATGGGCGATGCCCTGGCTGTTGTGCTGCTGGAAAAACGCAAATTCAACACCAGTGATTTTCAAAAATTTCACCCCGGCGGCAATCTCGGCCGCCGGCTGTCCTACGGGGTGGCCGATATCATGCTCACCGGCGAGGCGGTTCCCATGGCAGCCTTCGGCACATCCATGGAACAGGCACTGGCAGACATGGAAAGGTGCCGGCTTGGGGTCATTTTTATTGTCGACCGGGAAAACCGGCTTGCCGGGATTATCACAGACGGGGATATCCGGCGGATGGTGGTGCAGAAGATATCGGTGTATGAAAACACCGTAGATACCATGATGACGCCTAACCCCAAACACGTGCATCCAGCAACGCCGCTTTACGAGGCCTTAAACATCATGGAAACCCATCAGATCACCGTGCTGCCGGCAATTGATGAAACCGGCACGATCGTGGGGGCCCTTCATCTTCATGACATCCTGGGAAAAGGCGCACTGAAATTCAACCCGGTCTGATTGCGTCACAGCGCAGAAAACCGGGGTTGTATACAAAACAAAGACAGGTTTGGAAAAAAGCAAAATGACCATATACACCAATATTGACATGGACATGGACACCCGTATTGACACACTTGGCGAGGCCAAGATCGAATCTCCCATTGCAAAGGAATTAAACGGCTCCAGACAGGAGATTTTCAAGGATGACAATGAGCGGGTATTAATCGAACTGGAAGCCAGAAAAATCACAGAAGCCATTCAGGAAGGCACAAGCCCGCCATCATTTGAACTGGCCGGGCCCCGGAAAAAAATCTATTTTGATCCCAGCAAGCTCAAATGCGCCCTGGTAACCTGCGGCGGTCTTTGCCCGGGCTTAAACAACATCATCCGCTCTATTGTCCTGGAGCTGTATCACTCCTACGGGGTGAGACATATTTACGGAGTCCGCTACGGCCTTCAGGGATTTATACCTGAATACCAGCATGATGTCCGGGATCTGAGCCCGGCAAACGTGGTGGACATTCATGAAATGGGCGGATCCATACTGGGCTCCTCCCGGGGCCCCCAGGATATTGAAGTCATTGTGGACTGCCTGGAGCGGATGAACATCGGTATCCTGTTTATGATCGGCGGCGACGGCACCCTGATGGCGGCATCCAAAATCGATGCCTCCATCCGGCAGCGAGGCCTGAAAATCAGCGTTATCGGCGTGCCCAAAACCATTGACAATGACATTCACATGGTTTCCAAGTCCTTTGGGTTTGACACCGCCGTGGACATTGCCACCGGCGCCATCAAAGGGGCCCACAAGGAGGCTGAAGGCTATCCCAACGGCATCGGGCTGATCAAGCTCATGGGCCGGTACTCCGGGTTTATCGCAGCCACGGCCACCCTGGCCCAGCAGGATGTCAATTTCGTGCTCATCCCGGAAATCGATTTTGACCTGGAAGGACCAAACGGCCTGATCACAAAGCTCCGGGAGCGCCTGGCCCAGCGCAAGCACGCGGTCATTTTGATTGCAGAAGGTGCAGGCCAGAAATTTTTCGAATCCCACAAAGCGGAATATGATCCTTCCGGCAACATCAAGCTCCATGACATCGGACTGTTTTTAAAGGAACAGATCCAAAAATACTTTGCCGCCAGGGACATGGACATATCGCTGAAATATATTGACCCCAGCTACATGATCCGCAGCCTGCCGGCCAATTCCAATGATCACGTGTATTGCACGTTTCTGGGAAGGGATGCGGTCCATGCCGGCATTGCGGGCAAGACCAACATGATCATCGGCCATTGGAACGATCATTTCGTCCACGTGCCGGTACCGCTGACCGCCGGCAAGCGAAAGCATGTATTTGCCGGCGACAAGCTGTGGCAAACCGTGCTGGAGGCAACCGGCCAGGGCAGCCTGGTCAATCCATAAATGCCGGTTTAAGGGGCAATCTGCACAAACCGGCTGTCAATGACATCCAGCAGGTACAGATGTTTTTCCGCCTCGCCGGAAGATAAAAACCGTGTTTTTCCGGTCACCCCTTCATGGGCGGGCATCTCAACCAGGGCTTTTTGAAGGGCGGGCCGGTTGGCGAGATTTTTTTCCGCCAGCCGGCGGCAGATTATCATGGCCGAATCATAGGCCACCGCTTCAATAAACCCCGGGGATTCATCATAAATCTCTTCAAAATCAGAAACAAACGCTGTTACGGCCGGATTTTGACTATGGGCAAAAAAGCCCTCCGGGATCACAGCCCTTCGCAGCTGTCTTCCGGCAATCTGTATCATCCTGGGGGAATGCCACAGATTGGTGCCCAGCAGATACACCTCATTGATATCGTGATACCGGAGCTGGGGAATGATCAAACCCGCTTTTTCGGGGCTGTCCGGGATGAAAACAGCATCAAAGTCCACAATCGGCTGCGGTTTGTCGTCCTCTTCAGGATCGGGCCGGATGCGTCGGTCTCCGGCGGCTTCCGGTGCCAATGGAGAAATCCCGGCCAATTGGGTCTCTGAAGGCATTTGGCGCTCAGGCATCACCGTTCGGATCAGACTTTCAGACTCGGCCAAATCCGGCTCCAGGGGCTTTAAATCCTCGGGCAGATCATAATACAACCCCACCAGTTTTTTAATGGGTTCGGCAAAATCGGTCTGATCCGGATCATAGGATTCCGCCCCCACAATGCGACCGCCCCTGGCCAGCACCTGATCCCAGAATTGGTGAAAAAAAGTCTCTCCATAAGCTTCATCCGGGTAAAGCACGGCAAAACGACGGCAGCCCAGCTGCGCCACGGCATGGCTGACCACGGCATCCACCTGCATCTCCGGGGTCAGAAAATTGCGAAACACGTAAGCCCCGGCTTCTGTCACGCCGGACTTCTGACTCAGGGAAATAATGGGCACCCCCTTTTCCTGGGCCTCGTCCAGAGGCGCGGAGCCGCCGGTCATTGGGCCGATAATCGCCGCCACCCCCTGCTCAGCCAGCTCCTGAACCGCTTTTTTTGCGGTCTGCGGATCCGATCCGGAGTCCCGCACCAGCAGTTGTACCGGGGGGGAAACATCCATGCGGCTTCCGGCCTGATAAACCGCCAGTTCCACGCCTTTTAGCGCCCGCTGGCCGAAAACCTCATATCGCCCGGACAGGGGAAGCACGCAGCCCACCCGGTTGTCTTTGAAAAAAGCCTGGGCACTGATCCGCTCGATTTCCTGCCGGGCCTCCGCAGCCAGGGGGTGATCCGGAAACTGGTCTGCAAATTTTTGAAAAACCGTCAAAGAATCGCCAATGCGGGCCTCTGCGGCCATCCGCACTGCCTGCTGGTACATGAGATATCCACTGGGCGGTTTTCCCTCCAGACTGTCGAGTTCAGCCTGGATTTGTTCCGGGGTCATGTGAAACGCCGCAGCCAGCAAACGCCTGCCCACCTTTTGCTGTTGCGGCTTTCCGGCTCGGTCAAATGCAGACAAAAACATTTCATATGCCCTGTCAAAACGGCCAAGGGCCATCCAGGCATCGCCGGCCAGCAGATCCACACGCAGCTGCCGGCCGGCATCCAGGCGCTTTTCCGAAAGCCTGCTTTGATACGCCAGGGCCTCTTTAAAGTCTCCCTGTTCCATATACGAGCGCATCACAGCCACTTGTGCACGTCCGGCGGCATCGCTATCGGGCAGTTCCCGGATTAATGCCCGAAACAACTCACGCGCCCGGCCGTAATCCCGGGTGTGCATCTGTATCATGCCCAGTTTGAAACGGGCATCAGCAACCCGGTCCCCGTCCGGATATTTCTCCAAATACCGGGAATAGAATTCTGCGGCCTCTGAATAAGCCGATTGCCCGTATTGCTGCTCGGCTTTTTCAAACAGGACCTGCCCCGGCTGCCTGTCTTTGAAAATATCGCGAAACGGCCTGTCCTTGGGTGCGCATGCAGTCACCAAAACAAGCAGAAACAAACAGATTCCAATATTGTATTTTTTATTCATAACCTATAACCGCAAATGCCGGTTGGCATAAGTTTTGCTTCAACACGGACACGGACAAAACAGTTTGGAAACTTTTTCCGTAAACTTGACATCCTTTATCAT
>NZ_JBSRLA010000058.1:0-23763 GCF_055149105.1 Desulfosalsimonas sp.
TGGACTTCCCCGGAGGAAGAACCTATTTTATTTCACGCCGTAACGGTAGAACCTTTTTCAAGTCCTCCACCAGAGGTGGAGGGTTTAGACCGCAACTAAACATTTCACCTGCCCAGGTTTCCGCAGTGACCGGTCTGCTCGAACAGGGAGCCACCATCCCTTTTATTGCCAGATACCGGAAAGAGGCCACGGGCAGCCTTGATGAGGTGGCGGTAACCGCGGTTCGGGACCGCACCCATCAGCTGGGCGAACTTGCCGCGCGAAAGGATGCCGTCTTAAACTCCCTGGAAAAACACGGTCATCTCACTGATAACCTCCGGGCCAGGGTTACGGCCGCACAGAGCCTGACCGAAGTGGAGGATATCTATCTCCCCTATAAACCCAAACGCCGGACCCGGGGGGTCATGGCCCGGGAAAAAGGCCTTGAGCCCCTGGCCATGGGCATATTTGCACAAAACGGCCTGGATGTGCAGGCTGCAGCCGAAAATTTCGTGGATCCGGAAAAAGGGGTCGCTTCTGCTCAAGAGGCGCTGGCCGGGGCAAGAGACATTATTGCCGAACGCATCAGTGAAAACGAAAACGCGCGCACAGCCCTGCGGGATCTGTTTTTTAAAAAAGCCGTTATCAAAAGTCATGTTATCCCGGGCATGGAGGAAACCGGAGCCAAGTTCCGGGATTATTTTGACTGGCAGGAAAATGCGGCTGCCGTGCCCTCCCACCGGATGCTGGCCATACGCAGGGGCGAAGAGCAGGATGTGCTGTCCATGCGCATGCTGCCGGATACAGATGAAGCCCTGGGCATTCTTGAAAAGCTTTTTGTCACAGGCCGGGGCATGGATTCCGAGCAGGTCCGCCGGGCTGCGGCAGACAGCTACAAGAGGCTTTTGTCCAATGCCATGGAAACCGAAACCCGCATCCGGGCCAAGCAGCGGGCTGATGAAGAGGCCATAGCCGTTTTTGCCGACAACCTGCGCCAGGTGCTCATGGCCCCGCCTCTGGGGGCAAAGCGAATCATGGGCATTGATCCGGGATTCCGCACCGGATGCAAGGTGGTTTGTCTTGACCGCCAGGGCAAACTTTTGCACCATGACACCATATACCCCCACACCGGAAAAAATGCTGAAAAACGCGATGGTGAAAAGCTCAGGCAGATTTGTCAAAAATATGGCATCCAGGCCGTGGCCGTAGGAAACGGCACAGCAGGAAGGGAAACCGAATCGTTTGTGAAAAGCATGGATTTGGACCGGTCGGTAACCGTGGTAATGGTAAACGAATCCGGGGCATCGATTTATTCCGCCTCAGAGGCTGCCCGCAGGGAATTTCCGGACCTGGATCTGACCGTGCGCGGCGCGGTCTCCATTGCCAGGCGGCTGATGGATCCGCTTGCGGAACTGGTCAAGATCGACCCCAAGTCCATCGGCGTGGGCCAGTACCAGCATGACGTGGATCAGCGGGCACTGAAAAAAAGCCTGGATGATGTCGTCACCAGCTGCGTCAATGCCGTGGGCGTTGATGTCAACCGTGCAAGTGCAGAACTGCTGACCTATGTCTCCGGACTCAGCTCCCGCATAGCCCAAAACATTGTGGCATACCGGGATGAAAACGGACCGTTCCGGGACCGTCGGGAGCTGAAAAAAGTCCCCCAACTGGGCCCAAAGGCATTTGAGCAATGTGCGGGTTTTCTGCGGATCGCCCGGGCCCGAAACCCGCTGGACGCCACAGCCGTGCATCCGGAAAGCTATGCCGTTGTCGATGCCATGGCCGGGGATCTGGGCACAACCGCGGCGGAACTGATCCGCAGCCCGGAACTGCGTGACAAAATCAATCTTTCGCGCTATGTCACCGATACCGTTGGCATGCCCACATTAAAAGACATCATGGCGGAACTGGCCAAACCCGGCCGGGATATCCGGGAAAAATTCGAGGAATTCGGCTTTGCCGAAGGGATTGAAAAGATCGAGGACCTGGAAGAAGGCATGTGTCTGCCCGGCATTGCGACCAATATAACGGCTTTTGGCGCGTTTGTGGACATCGGGGTGCACCAGGACGGCCTGGTGCATATCAGTCAGATGGCTGACCGGTTTGTCAAAAACCCGGCAGATATTGTCAGGGTCGGCCAGAAAGTCCGGGTCACGGTCCTGTCCGTGGACCTGGAACGAAAACGCATTTCCCTTTCCATGAAAAAATCAGCAGACCTAAACAGAGGCGTTTATGCTTCACAAAACCTTAAAGAACAAGCAACTGGTGGTCGAGGTGCGCGGCGATGATGCGCTCACTTCCAGAAGGACGCTTTACACGCTTACCGCACCGTCAAAAGACGGCTCCGAATGGTTCTGGTATTCGCACTCGTGGGTGATCCCGGAAAAAAAGCCCCCGCAATAATAATGGGTGCTTTTCCGGTTTTCCGGCTTGCCGCCGGGACACCGGACCTGGGGCATTACTGCCCGGAAAGCCAGGATTCGACCTTGTCCGGATTCTGTTGGATCCATTTCACGGCGCTTTGATACGGCTTTCCGGATTTTTGAATCATGTCCATCACCTGATGAATATCATCGGGCTGCCAGCTGAAATGATCCAGAAACCTGTAAAGATCCGGCTTTTCTTTTTCAAGGTCTTTTCTGACAACTGTGTGGATGGATTCAGACCCCCCGAAGATCCCTTTGGGGTCCTTTAAATACTTGAGATCCCATCTGGCAAATTTCCAGTGCGGGGTCCAGCCGGTGACAACCACCCACTGGCGTTTATTGATTTTTTTGCGCAAAACCTCGGTCATGGCGGCACCGCTTCCGGGTACCAGCTCCATATTGGTCATTTGATAGTCTTTGACGGCTTCTTTGGCAAAGCGCATGATGCCCGCGCCCGAATCAATGCCGATGATCTGATTGTCAAATTTTTCAGCGTGCGAATCAAGCGCCGCAATGGAATCAACAGGCACATATTCGGGCACCACTAAACCCACTTTTGTCCCTTCCAGGTTCGGGCCCAGATCAACCACATGATCCCCTGCTTTTGCGTAATAATACTGATGAAGGCCGGGCAGCCAGGCACACACGAATCCGTCCACATCCCTGCTGGCCGTTGAAAGCCACAAGGCCTCGGCATCCATTGCTACAAGTTCGCAGTCATAGCCCATCTTTTCTTCCAGCACGGCCTTAACCACGTTGGAGGCCGCTGTTGCGCAGGACCATTGGGCATAAGCAATTCTGGCGGTTTTCTCATCCGCCTCTGAAGTGCCGGCAGTCAACAGAATCAAAAAAATGCCCGCGAACAAGCAGGTTAAAAATTTCACTGGCCTTCTCATACCGATCCCCCTTGTGTTGATTGCTTCAGCTTTCGGTAAATATACACGGGCCCGGATAAAATCCGGAACCTAGGATCGGGCAGCCGGCTCATGGATGCCCATGAATTTCTCATTGCCATCGATCATCTCCCGGACCGTCTCCACATATTTCATACCGATCCCGGAATAGTGCTCGAGTCCGCCCGCCATGAGATGCGCATCCGGCTGTTTTCCGGCAAGACGCATCCGGTAGCGCTGCATGCGGACCTCCCTGTATGCCGGATGGGAGTTAAGATTGCGGATATAAGCGCGAACCGAATCCGCCACATCATCAAAGGTCCGGACCTCATAGGTGGCGCCCTCGGGGCGCTGTCTGGGAATGATACCGCATCCCTTTTTAAAACACCAGTGCCCAAAAAGGTTGTTGCCCTCCCGGGCGAAATAGGAAGTCCCCCAACCGGACTCCTTTGCCGCCTGAATCAATGCCAGGGACGCCGGAATTTTATCCACGTGAATGAGCATTTTTCTGAAAAAAACCTCTCCCTGATCATATGCGGCATCCACGCGGTATTCTTCAGCAAGGGCGTTTAAATGTTGAATTTCCTTTTCCGACAATTCCTGTCCATTGGCAAAGCGCTGCCATTTCAGCAAAATATAGGCCCGCTGCTTTAGCACCTCATGGTTTTCCTTCCGAACAATGGGACGCAGAAAATCGAAAAAAGCCTTTTTCTTTTCTTCAACGTCCTTATATTTGGTGAAATCCGGCAATTGGGTATCCACATCATCGGGTATGGACGCGGCCGAAGCCGGGTCTTTGCGCGTTTGCCGGGCGGTTGTTTCTTTATAATCCGGATCTGCGCCGTTTTTATCCGCCTTGGCTAAATCCGGCAGCGCAACCTGTCCGATGACTTCTTCGGGATTGATGTCCGCACCTTTCGGGTTTCGCTGACATGCCTGTAAAAAACCGCTGGCGGTCAAACTCATCACAAGCGTCAGGATGAAAAGCAATCTCATTTTTCTGTCCATTCACTCTCCTTACAAAACAGATCAATTTTCCCAATTTGCGTCTAGTGTGTAAACAATTCTGCCCCTGCGGGAAAAAATAAACAAGTTCTAAAATTTATGAATGTTATTTTGAGTTATTCTTGGTAATTTAAATCTTAAAAACAATTCGTTTATAAAAAATATTGACAATAATTAACTATAACTTGTACTTTCCCGCTTATATGGCCACCATTTGCTGAAGTCCACTAACATGAAAATCCGTTCATACAAAGGATTGCCAATGAAAATTCAATTCACTGCATGCAAAGCTGTTTTTCTCGGGGCCTGTATATTGATGCTCATGTGCAGGCCGGGCTGGACCGCAAATCCGGATCTGCTCATGGCCACCACCACCAGCACCGACAACACAGGCCTGCTTGACTATCTGGCCCCGCATTTTACAGAGGCCACGGGCATTGAAATCAAATGGACCGCAACAGGCACGGGCAAGGCCCTGGAACTGGGCAAAAGATGCGACGTGGACGTCCTGCTGGTGCATGCCCCGGATGCGGAAAAACAATACGTGGCTGACGGCTACGGTATCAACCGGCAGCCCATCATGTACAATGACTTTGTGGTAATCGGACCAAAATCCGATCCGGCAGACATCCGGGGAAAGACCACAAAGGCGGCCCTCGATGCCATTCAGGCCTCGGGGTCCCGGTTTGTTAGCCGGGGTGATGATTCAGGAACGCATAAAAAGGAAATTGCGCTTTGGCGGGCTGCCGGGCTGACCCGGCCGGACAAAGCGTCCTGGTATATCCAGACCGGCCAGGGCATGCTGCCGAGCATCAACATCGCCGCAGAACAGTCCGGATACATCCTTACCGACAGGGGCACCTACATCAAGTACGCCCATGACAAGGGCGGCAGTCCGCCGCTGGTCATTGTGGTGGAAGGCGGGGACATGCTGCGCAACCAATACAGCGTCATCCAGGTCAGCCCGGAGAACTGTCCGGATGTCAAGGCGGATCAGGCCCGGGCCTTTTCCGGGTGGATGGCCGGCAAACAAGCGCAGCAACTCATTGACGGATTCAGACTTCTGGACAAAAAGCTGTTTATTTCCAACGCGGATCAATAAAAATTGGACTTTATCCTCCAGGGAACGGCCCAGGCCCTTGAACTGCTTTTCTCCGGTGATCCGGAAACCTATTCGGCCGTAGCCGCCACTCTCACGGTGTCATCCTATGCCATGGCCGCCAGCCTGGCAATGGGGATCCCCCTTGGATTTGCCCTGGGTCATCTGGAATTTGCCGGCAAACGCCAGATGCGCCTTGTGGTCGATACCCTGCTGTCGCTTCCCACGGTTTTTATCGGGCTGCTGGTTTACGCATTTGTCTCCCGGCAGGGGCCCCTGGGGGAAATGGGTCTGCTGTTTACCCTGCCCGGCATTGCCATGGGCCAGACCATACTGGCCCTGCCCATTGTCATCGCGCTGAGCGCCACGGCCATTGAAAACACGGATGCCGGCCTGCGCACCACCCTGCTTTCCCTTGGGGCAGGCCGGCGTCACCTGGTGACAGGCACGCTTTGGGAAGCCCGCCATGCCATTCTGGCCGCCGCACTGACCGCCTATGGCCGGGTCATGACCGAGGTGGGCATTTCCATGATGGTGGGCGGCAACATCAAGTGGCATACCCGCACCATTACAACGGCTATTGCCCTGGAGACCGGAAAGGGCCAATTTGCCACGGGCATTGCCCTGGGCCTGGTGCTGCTGGCCATCGCATTCGGGGTCAATGCCGGGGTCTCGTTTCTGCGCAGAAAGTAAAACCATGGCTTTATACGAGCTGGAAAACATCCGGCACCATTATAACGGCACACCAGTGCTGTCCATTGACCGCTTCCGCGTTGCCGAAAACAGCGTCACGGGGTTGTGCGGGCCCAACGGCAGCGGCAAAACCACATTGCTCAGCCTGCTGGGTCTGATCTCGCCGCCGGCCGCGGGATTCATTTATTTCAGGGGACACAGGGCCCGGCCCTATGACGGCCAAATCCGGAACAAAGTGGCACTGTTGCCCCAGCAGTCCTTTCTGCTGAAACGATCTGTATACCAGAACGTGGCCTACGGGCTTCGGATCCGCAAAAACACAGACAACGAATCCGGACAAGTGGCCCATGCCCTCTCCCTGGTGGGCCTGAACCCGGAAAAATTTGCCGGCCGGCCCTGGTATGCCCTGTCCGGGGGTGAGGCCCGGCGGGTGGCAATGGCTGCGCGTTTGGCGCTTCGGCCGGAAGTGCTGCTGCTCGATGAGCCCACAACCAGCGTGGATGCCGCAAGCGCACAGCTCATGCGCGAGGCCGCTGCAGAAGCCCACCTGCAGTGGAACACCAGCTTGATTATTGCCAGCCACGACATGCAGTGGCTCCAGGGGATCTGCCATGATCTGGTTTATCTGTTTTCCGGCACAATTCTGGGAAAAGGAAAAAAAACCATTGTCTTTGGCCCTTGGCAGCACACTTCCGGAGGCGGGGCAATCCGCACGCTGGCAGACGGACAGGTTCTTGCTGCGGAAAACGCCCCAAAGGATCTCACAGGGACGGCCGCCATCCTGGACCCGGATGACATGTCCCTGCACGCATCACCCGATGATACAGGGGCAAAGAAAAATACATTAAAAGGCAGAATTGTCTGCCTGGACATGGAACAGCATACAGGCTTTATACGGGTGCTGGTTCTCGCGGGCCGGAGCGAATTCTGCCTTTATCTGGATGCCCAAACCCTGTCTGCCCGCAACTGGCAGCCCGGCAGCGAGGTGTGGCTGGCCTACCGGCCGGACCGGATTGAATGGAAAGCCCCCGGGCTGCAGTAAGATGCAAAGAAAAAGGTTTTTTCCTGCATGGGGTCATGCTACAAAACAGAGCAGAACATACCAACGGGAAAAGACAAAATGCCCTTCAAACATTTCACCGCAGTCATGCTCGCCTGCCTGTTTATACTCATGGCCCCCGCCACTGCACCGGCCCGCCCCCTGGTACGGGGCTACGGATGTGCAGTGACCGATTATGATACCATACTTGAACTTGTTGAGTGCTTTGGCGAGCCCCTTTACACCGAAGAGGTCGAGGAATACATACAGGTGCGGCCCCGCCAGGTGGTCAAGACCACCATTACCGTCTGGTATTACCGGATTGATGAAAGCGGTTTTAACAACAACGAATTGTTCGCCTTCCACATCCATCAGGGCAAAATCTTTAAAATCGAACAGATCAGCAAGTAAAAAAGCGCCTATGCCGGAGCAGCTGTCTCCATTTTCTGTGCAATCCTGCGGATGGCAGCGGATGTGGCTTTTTTGAAATTATCGGTCTGTTTTTCGGAAAACTCCGTAAAATCAACCAGCTCCGTATCCTTGATCAGGGAGAGAAACTGGAGCACGATTTTTTCAGCCATTTCATAATACCGGGTTTGCCGGGCCTGCTGGTCGGGGAGAGCAAAAATCCCGTCCAGGGTCTGCCGGATGGGTCCCTGGGTTTCCTGCAGCCGCCGGTCAAATACATCAACAATCAATGTAAAAATCACATCCACGGGATTGCTCTTGATCAGCGAAGGGGTGTGCAGAGAGGAAAAATCGGTTTTAACCGCAATGTCGCCCCTGCCTGTATCCATCACCCGTTCAAACCAGTTGACCGTATAGCGCCGAAAGTCGGAAGCCTCCCATTTGCCCTTTTCCCACATATGGGCAAAAAGGATCTGGTCCAGGCTGTCCATGCATTCCTTGCGGTCCTCAAAATCGTATGTTCCCAGAAGCGCTCCGTCCTGGAACAAATCCACGCCCGGGTTGTGCGCCTGTGGGGAAATATCCAGGCAGACAAGGCGGGGCTGCGCCCCGGGACGCTGCAGCAGAATTTTATAGGCCGGACGGCTTTTTTCAATGCGTTCAAGTTCCGGGGCGGACTCCGGGGGACGGATTTTTCCGGCTGCTGCGGGCGGCAGAAACACGGCTGCCACATTCGGGCTGACATCAATAATCGCCAGGGCTTCATCAAATACCGGCCGATCCGATGCGTCCAGGGATACAGCCGGAACCAGGCGGCCCGGTTCGAGATACGGCGCAAACACCTCCAGCAGCGCCTCAAGACCTGCCTGCCAGTGGGCGCTTCTGGGGTCCCTTCCGTTGTCAATCCATTGTCTGACCTTCTCTGATGCGGGTTTCATATTTATCCTCATATATGATGATGCCTTCGTAAAAAGACTGATTGTCAGATGGTTTCATGAAACCCATTAATCATATAGACGATCCTTTCGCCGGTCAATATTGAAAAATAAGCAGATGCGTTTTTGGGTTGCACCATCGGCGAGTTATACCGTTTTTACGCTTTGGCAAACTTTTGCCGCAGCTTTTTCTTAATAATTTTTCCGCTGGGGTTTCTGGGCAGTTCATCTGTGATGATGACTTTCTTGGGGACTTTGTAACCGGCCAGGTGCTGCTTGCAAAACCCAATCACTGCACCTTCTGTGAGGTCCTTGCCCGGAGCGGGCACCACCACCGCAGTGACGATTTCCGACCAGTATTCATGGGGCAGGCCGATGACTGCAGCATCCAAAACGCCCGGGCACTGAAACAGCATTGCCTCAACTTCCTGGGAGGCCACGTTTTCCCCGCCGGTCTTGATCACATCCTTGATCCGGTCAATAAAATAAACAAACCCCTCCTCATCCATGCGCACCAGATCCCCGGTGTGATGCCACCCGTTTCGGAAGGTTTGGGCGGTTTTTTCCTCGTCCCGGTAATAGCCCAGCATCACGGCCGGACCCCGGGCCACCAGTTCCCCCTCCCGGCCCACGGGCACTTCCTTGTCATTGTGGTCCACCACTCTTACCTGAATGGGCATGTGGGCCTTGCCTATGGAGGTACTTTTCCGCTCAAAATCCTCTGGTTTAAGGCTTGTGCCCAGCGGGCTCATTTCAGTCTGGCCGTAATAGTTCATAAACCCTGCCCCGGGCAGCAATTTGCGCCATTTCTCAAGCACCGGGGGCGAGGCCAGGGCGCCGAACACCACGCACTGCTGAAGGGAGCTCAAATCATACTGGTCAAATCCCGGCATCATGGGCAGCCCCGTGTATAACGCCGGCGGCCAGACCCAGTGGGTAATCTTCTCATCCCGGGTCAGGTCCAGGATTTCCTTTGGGTCGGGTGCGTATTCCATGACCGTTGTGGCGCCCACGGCAACAATTGCGGTAAACAGGTACATGGCCGCAACATGATAGAGCGGAATACCGGTAATGATTCTGGCGTCTGCACCGATGCGCAGGTCAAACACGGCGGAAAGAATATCAATGTAATAGTTGAGATGGGAATTTAACACTCCCTTGGGACTGGCTTCCGTGCCTGATGTGTACAAAAGCGTGGCCGGATCTTCGGCTTCGATTTCCACCCTGGGTTCCCGGGCGGGCGTGGAATCGGCATACAGGCTGTCAAAATCCATCCAGCCTTCGGGGACCTCGTTTCCGGCGAGGTTGATCCAGATGAAATGCTTGACCCCGGCAAGCTCTTGCCTGACCGGGATCACGCTCTGCGCCAGGCTGTCTTCCACAACAAAAATCACCGGCTGGCTGTGATTGATGATAAATTCAACTTCCCCGGACTTGAGCATGAAGTTGAGCGGTGTCACAATGGCACCCAGTTTCAGCAGGGCCCACCAGTAAATCACGAACTGGTGGCAGTTGTGGGACAAAATGGCCGCACGATCCCCCTTTTGCACGCCCAGCTCCGCCAGGCTGTAAGCGCACTGATTGACCGCTGCATTCAACTCTTGATAGGTAAAATGTTTGTTTCTGAAGGAAAAAGCCCTTTTGTCCGGATTTCTGGCCGCGGTTCGCACCAGCATATCCCCCACACTCGCCCTTCTGACCACGTTTCTCTCATAAGATGAAACCTGTGTCATAACCCTCCCCTTTTTGTGTATGTATGGTATGTGTGACAGGCAGCAGGCATGTCTTTTTCCGGGATTGCGGATAATCAGTGTTGAACAAAAAACCAATAGCATAAACAATGTTCTTGCGATTAAATAACTGCCATGAATCGGTTGACGTGTCAATTTGAAAGGTTCAGTTTGGGTTTTGATCTGTTTTGTATTTCATTATTGGTTCTGATAATCTGTCCGGGTATAAGGTATGCCAATGTTCAATAACCGTAAATTGCCACCTGCAGGAAAACAACGGAGGAAAATCCATGGCGATTGAATTTGAAAAGCAGGACAAAACAGCCGTATTCTTAAATCCGTTCACAAACTTTGAGCGCGCTGAAGCCAAATGCCAGCTCCGCCGGGATCCGCTCACCGGCCGGACCGGACGGCTGGCCCATTTTGTGGGTTTTTCCCCGCCGGCCGCTGATTTCGCCGGCATTATTGAAAAATCCCGGGAAAACTGCCCGTTCTGCCCGGAAAACGTGTTTTCCATGACCCCGCAGTTCGATCCGGACCAGATCCCTGAGGGCCGCCTGGAATACGGCGAATCCGTGCTGTTTCCAAATCTGCTGCCCTATGACGCCCACAGTGCCCTGGCCGTGCTGTGCCGGTCTCACTTTAAAACCCTTTCGGAATTTTCCGCAAAGATCATCGAGGATGCGGTGATCAACTGCCGCAACTATCTGGACCGGGTCATTGCAGACAAGAAAACCACTTATGGCCTTGTGACCTGGAACTACATGCCGGCAGCCGGCTCCAGCCAGGTCCATCCTCATTTCCAGGTCTATGCCACGCAAACGCCGGGCAATTTTCTCGGGCAAATGATTGATGCAAGCCGGGATTACCGGCAAAGCCACAATCGCACCTATTGGGAAGACTACCTGGCAGCGGAAATAAAAAATCAACAGCGGCTGATCCACCAGGGACAACAAAGCATATGGCTCACCGATTTTGTCTCCTTAAGCCCCTTGACCGATGTGATCGGCATTTTTCCGGGCAAACAGACCCTGTTTGACCTGGACAGGGCCGCTGTTGAGGAAAGCGCCGCGCTTATCAACGCGGTTTTGGACTGGCTGGGCCAGCAGGGGGTATACAGCCTGAACCTGGCCTGGCTGCCGGCTGCCGCCGGCATGCAGGATCACTGGCTGCAGGTGCGCATCTCCCCCAGGCTTTATCTGGCCCCCAACGTCTGGTGCACCGATACCCCGTCGCTGGTCTCCCAGTACCAGGAGTCATTTATGATCCGGGCGCCTGAAGAAGTCGCCGGCGAAATCAAAAGTTTTGTTCAACATCCATCACCTTAAAGGAAAATTTGTATGAACCCGCATTCAAACATGGACCAATACCTTCAGCCCACAGCGTTTATGAATTTTGATCATCCGTCAGTGGCTGCTTTTGCCGAAGAAAAAGCCGGCAGCAACAGCGATCCGGTCCAACAGGCGGTGAACCTTTATTACGCGGTGCGCGACAGCATCTATTATGATCCCTATGCCATTGTGCTGACCATCGACGGCCTGCGCGCATCCACCACCCTGGCGCAAAAGCGGGGGTGGTGCGTTGCAAAGGCCGTCCTCCTGGCTGCCTGCTGCCGGCACCAGCGCATCCCGGCCCGGCTCGGATTTGCAGACGTAAAAAATCATCTTTCCACAAAGCGGCTCAGAGAGCGCATGAAAACCGATGTGTTTTACTGGCACGGGTTTACATCCATTTACGTAAACGACCAATGGGTCAAGGCCACACCGGCTTTCAACATTGAACTTTGCCAAAAATTTTCCCTAAAGCCCCTGGAATTTGACGCAACAGCCGATTCCATCTACCACCCGTTTGATCTTTCGGGCAACCGGCACATGGAATATGTAAATGAGCGCGGCGAATTTGCAGATGTCCCATTGGATCTTATTATTAAAACGTTCCTGGAAAAATACCCGGAAGCGGATACCGCTTGGTTAAACGCGGATTTTGACCGGGATGTGGCCCGGGAAACCGGGGCAGAAAAAAAATGACAAACCGCAACCGGAGCCGCGGATATGAATGAGATAAACCAAAACAGCCTGGCAGATATTGAATTTCAAATGCATTGGATCAGCCCTGAGGCCCAACACACGGACAGTTGCCCGGTCATGGTCAATTTCTGGCGCGATCTGCTGCCGGATGCCGTCTATGAAGGACTCATGGGCGCCGGCATCGGAGATCAAAAAACCTTTGGGTTTGCAGCCGGCGAAGTGATCGCCGCCCCTGATCCGGATCAAAAGATCCGCACAGACCGGAAAAATTTTGATGAAACCCGGGCTGTGCCGGCATTCGGGCGATTTTATCCCCGTGGCGTGCTCAGGGGGGTTTACAATGTGTTTCCCCAGAATGTTGCGCCCATGCGCTGTACAGGGGTGGATGAAAAAATCGTGGACATTGATTTCAATCACCCCCTGGCCGGATACGACCTGGAAATCACAGCCCGGGTACACACCATCTATGACAAACCCTTTGACCGGGGCGGCAACTGCCGGCTGCTCATGGACGAAATTGCCAGCGGTCCGGGCATGCAGGCCCGATGCCAGGGCATGCCCACGGACTTTTTTCATGACAAGGCCTTCTGCCGCACCGATGAGACAGAAGATGCCGCATTTTATGAAAGCCCCAGGCTGGTACAGCATCTGGACCAGCGGGCCATTGAAACCATATCTGCAATCTATGGCCGCTTTATCACACCGGAAATGCACGTGCTGGACCTGATGAGCAGCTGGCAGTCCCATATTGATCAATCAACCGATTTTCAAAAAATGAGCGGCCTGGGAATGAATGAAGGGGAACTTGCAAAAAATGACCGGCTAACAGATTACCTTGTGCATGACCTTAACAAGACCCCCCGCCTGCCCTTTGAAGACCAGAGTTTTGACCTGATTCTCTGCACGGCATCCGTGGAATACCTGACCTCTCCGCTGTCTGTATTCAAAGACGCCGCCCGGGTGCTCAAATCCGGGGGAGTGATGATCCAGACCTTTTCCAACCGGTGGTTCCCGCCCAAAGCTATCAGGCTGTGGACCGAGCTTCACGAGTTTGAGCGCATGGGCCTGATAAAGGAATATTTCCTGCAGTCCGGACTGTTTTCCAACCCCGCAACCCTTTCCTCCCGGGGCTGGGACCGGCCGGAAACAGACAAGTATTACCCGGACATGCCCCAATCCGACCCGGTGTTTGCCGTGTGGGCCGGGGTATAGGGCCGTGTTTGGACTTAGAAGTGTTTCCCCCGGGCCGCAGCCCGGGACCGAACACTGCAAACAACTTTTTGCCCCATGCATTAAACCTTTGGTTTTATTTTTTTGAACCTTGAACTTTGAACTTTGAACTTTGAACGAAATTTCTTAGAAGTAAGTTTTCAAATGGCGCCGTGAAAAGTTCAATATCAAGGCTTGCAATTGCAAGTTGCACAATGATATGAAAAAGGCGCATATTTTGAAAACCGCGCACGGCACAACGGACCACCATGAAAATTCTGCGATTCACAGACAGTGAAGGCATTGTCCGGCTCGGAACGAATCCGGCAGACGGCATGGCAACGGAAGTAATTGCGGCAGGCGACAAAGGCTATAAGCCAACCGGCCAGCTGCGCGCAATCCATTCCTTCCTTGCCCCTGTGCAGCCGGCCGCCATTATCTGCATCGGGCTCAATTACCGGGAGCATGCAAAGGAAACCGGACTGGAACTGCCCCGCTACCCCGTGGTATTCATGAAAAATCCGGCAGCCGCCACCGGTCACGGCCAGCCTGTTGTACTGCCCGAATCGTGCAGGAAAAAGGCCCAGACCGATTATGAAGCCGAACTGGCCGTGATCATCGGCCGGCCGGCCAAAAATGTCCGCCCCGGCGACGCCCTGTCCTATGTCAAGGGCTACACCGTTGGAAATGACATTTCCGCCCGGTCCTGGCAAAAGCATGCCGGGGGCGGCCAGTGGGTCCGCGGCAAAAGCTTTGACACATTCTGCCCCCTGGGACCGATGATGGTCACACCCGACGAACTCCCGGATCCGGACAGCCTTGGCATCGGCTGCCGGGTAAACGGACAGACCATGCAGCAAAGCAATACCTCGGACATGATTTTTGCCGTATCCGAGCTGATCGCATATCTTTCAGAAGACACCACCTTGCTGCCCGACACAGTGATTTTAACCGGCACGCCCAGCGGTGTCGGCTTTACCCGCAAGCCGCCGGTATTTCTTTCACCCGGCGACCGGCTGGAAACAGAAATTGATAAAATCGGCACCCTGGTCAATACCGTAATCTAACAGGATATAAATGTCTGCACAACATATTGAAAATCTTTCAAAAGAACTCTGCAGCCTGGATGATCTGCCGGCATTGCCCCAGGTGGCCCTCCGGATTCTGGAAAATATCAAAAACCCGGACACCTCCATGCATCAGCTCGCAGAGATCCTTGCAACGGATCCGCCCCTCTCGGCCAAGGTGTTAAATGTTGTCAACTCGCCTTTTTTCGGTCTTTCCCGCAAAATCACCAATCTTCCCCATGCCGTGAACCTGCTCGGTGAGGAATCCCTGAAATATATCGCCCTGAGCTTTTCCCTGATCAACCTGTTTAAAAAGAGCCAAAACCGGCTGGACTATTCCCGCTTCTGGCGCAAATCGCTGATATGTGCCGTTGTCAGCCGTCTGATGGCAAAACAGGTGCTTTCCGGGGATGCCGAGGACATGTACCTGCTGGGCCTGCTCCACAACATCGGCATGCTGGTTCTGGCCCAGAGCCGGCCGCAGCAGTACGCCATGGTCATGGAAAAATCAGATTCCCAGGACATGCTGCTGCATCACGCGGAAAACGAAATCTTCGGCTGCAGCCACATGGAAATCGGCGCTTTTTTATTAACAAAATGGAGCCTGCCGGCGGGATTTGCCATTCCGGTAAGCCACCACCATTACCCTGACAGCCTTGAGCCCCCTGACAGCAGATACCTGGCCCGCACCCGAATTCTGCATCTGGCAGATGAAATATTTGCTTTTCTGTATGAAGACAACTCCGCACTTCAGCTGGCCCTGGTTAAAGACCTGCTGGAGCAATACGGCATGGCGGAAACAGTAAACCTCGAAGACCTTCTGAACCAGGCTTTTCTTCAGATTGATCCCTTGCTTCCCTTTTTTGAACTTGAACGGGACTCTTCCATGGATTATCTGAAAATTCTGGAGGAAAGCAAAAAGGAGTTATTCAACCTCTCCTTTGGCCTGACGCGCAAGGTTCAGAAACAGGAGGAACATATCGGCACGCTCAGCCGTCTGGCATACCGCGACGGCCTGACCCGGCTGCGAAATTTCCAGAGTTTCCAGGAGGCCATGGACCGGGAAATGGCCGCCATAGAACGCTACGGCCATACCAGCATCCTGGCCATGGTGGATTTGGATCATTTCAAAGCCGTCAACGACGCCCACGGACATGCAGCCGGAGACCAGGTTTTGCGTTCAGTGGGGCGGTTTTTCACCGAAAACATCCGCAAATCAGACGTGGTGGCGCGGTACGGCGGGGAGGAATTTGTTCTCATTCTCTCCCGGACTCCGGAGGATAAAGGCGTTCAAATTCTTAACCGGCTGTGTGCACAACTGGCGGCGATGGAGGTGAAATACAAGGGGAAAAAACTTTCGGTCACCATGAGTGTGGGCATCACCCGAATGAATCCGGATGAGCCCCTGCCCAAAAGTGAACTGCTGTGGCAGGCAGATCAGGCACTGTACACGGCAAAACACAAGGGCCGCAACTGCTGCTGCATCTGGGGGCAAGCCTAATTTCCACTACGCCAGCAGCAGGGATCCGGATCATTGAAAACATCGCCGCCAGCACTGTGGACAACAGCCAGGCAGGCGCCGCAAACCGGACGAATCGGACATTTTGCACAAGCCGCAGATCCGGTTCGGTAACGGACGGCTTTAGGGCTGTAATAAATTTCTTCCAGGCCCTGTTGATAGATATTGCCGATGAGCGACGGAAACTTGCGACAGGCATGCACTTGCCCGTCCGGCAGCAGAGCGGCAAAATTAAATGCTGCCCCGCATCCAAAGCCTGTACACCCGCCGCCCGGCGCCAGGCCCTTTTGCCAGCGGAGCAGGTTAAACAAATTGTCCTTAAACCCCATGCAGGCACTTTTTTCTGCCGCCGCCATGTAGCGCTCCAAAAAACCGGCATATTCAGCCGGATTCACTGAAGCCAGGTGCGCACCCCGGCCCACGGCTGCCAGGCGGTTGAAGGTAAACAGCTCGGTTCTGCCCTCCAGCTCATGGGCCAGTTCCAGTACCTGGTCCATGTTGTCCCGGGTCAAGGTCAGCATGATCATCCGGTAAATCCCGAGTTCTCCGAGAAGCTCCAGGAACTCAAGGGTTTTGTCAAAATGGCCCTGTCCCCGGATATAATCATTGTGGGCCCGGGTTCCTTCAAGACTGACCTGGTAGAACTCGGGCATCTGCACGCAAAGCATTTTTTCAATCGCAGCCCGTGGCATGGGATTTCCCAGCACTGCGGTCATAAAGCCGCGGCTGGCGACCGCCTGATAAATTTCATCAAAATACGGATACAGCATGGGATTGCCGCCGGTAAAACTCACCTGGCCAGACACATGGTGCCGGCTGCAGAAATCATATAAATCCTCTGCCACCCGCAGGGCGGCAGACCTGGACATATGCGCCCGATCACTTCTGTCATAGCAGTGGCGGCAGTTTAAATCACAGGCCTGGGTGAGATGCCATTGGAGGGTGAAAGTGGGTGAGATAAAATATTGAGAATCGGCAATCTCTCCTGATGGAAAATCCGCGGGCCGATAAATTCGAGATTCCGGGCCGATCAAAAGCCCTTTTTGCCCGGCGGCCCGGAGCACATCGTCAACCGCGCCCACGCTGACACCGCCTTCGGCTGCGGCAGTGCGCGAATCAATGCTTTCTTCCACAAGCTTTAGCGCCAGAAGATCCCGGGCCTCTGCGGTCTGAACCCGGATGTTGCGGCCTTTTGGCCCCACCCAGACCAGCACGTGGGCTTTTCCGGCATCGGGCCGGAAGGATGAATCATCAATAAAGACTTCAAGATTCAGGTAATTAACTTCAATAACTTCAAGCAGAGGATTAATTATTCGGGCATTCACGGCTTCCGGCAGATCCGCCCTGCATGCCTGCAGACGGCCGACAGCTTCCTCGATTGCCGCCAGATCCGGCAAAAACGGATAATTTTTGCATTGCTCCGGATGATTTTGCAAATATTCGGAAAGACACGCGCCCCGGGCTGCAGGGTCCTGCAGGTCAGGACACAAGGACAGACAGGCCTTATACTGTGCACCGGATCTGCTGTCGGGTGCTTTGCTGGTGATGGGTATTTTTTTCAATCCGTCATCCGGGATAAGAATTCCGGGCCGGCGCAAACATGCAGCCGGCCCGGGACTGTGGTTCCAATTTCACGGGACTGCAAACAGATTTTTGCCCAATTCATGCATCCCGAATGATTACTCGCTCTGGTCCAGGCCGCTTTTTTCTGTTTTTTTCTCAACGGCCTCTTCGGCTTTGTCCTGGCCCTGTTTGGCCTTTTCCCTGGCCTGTTCTGCCTTTTCTTCAGCCTCCTGCCGCATCTGGTCGGCATGTTTTTCCTGCTGCGTTTGTTCCTGGTGCTTTACCTTTTCAGCGCTGCCAGCGCTTCCGGCTTTGCCGCCTCAGCCGGAACCGGCTGACGGCCGTTGATGGTCCTCAGTGCCGCCGGCACCATGTTTGGCGCCTCAGCCGGAGCCGGCATGCGCGCCCGGCAATGCAACACCGCCCATGCTGATCAGGCTGGCCACACCCAGACCGGCAAGCAGTTTTTTCAAATCCTTTCGCTCCATTGCAACCTCCCGGAAAAACCGTTTGGGGTTATAGAGAAAAGCCATAAACCTTTCCCTTTTCATTGAGAAAAGATATACGGTTTTCCGGGATTGTCAAAAAAGATGAGCCTGTAAAAAGTCTTTTTTACAGGCAGTGTTAAGTTTTAAGTGATTAAGTATTAAGTAAAATCAATAAGTTATTTGTTTATTGATTGGCGGTTATCTCCGATTTGAGACTTTTTACGATTCCATCAAAAAAGAGCGTCAGAAAAAAAGGTTCCGCTAGGCCAGAACCGTCTTTCTTTTTTTGGCAATGGCCTCTGCTGCCTTAATCAGCGGATACGCCGTGGGCGAAGCGGTCAGCAGGGGATGGGTACCGATCTGGGAGGTGAGAATCCCGTCAACGGTCATTCGGTTTTGGATCAAAAAACCGATGAGGTTGGTCAGTTCCCCTGCGGACTTGCCGCCCGCGACCTCTCCGCCCAGAAGGGTCCCTGAATCCATGCTGGCAATGAGTTTGACCAACTGGGGCCGGGCATCCGGAAGGGTGGCGGGATGGCTGTCCACACCTTCAAACAACCCCGTGACAATTGCAAAGCCCCTTTCGGCAGCCAGTTTTTCGGTCACACCAGCGGCCCCAAAGGCGTTTTGTCCGATGGCGGTGCAAAAAATGGAAATGGTGCCCTGAAAGGTGCGAACCGTGGACAATTGATATAGATTCATCCCGGCAATCCGGGCCTCTGCCCCTGAGGTGGACGCCAGCATGGTGCCCTTCAGGGTACGGGTGATAAACGGATGAAAGGACTTTGCTGTGGTGGCGGCAACAATGCCGGCAGCACTGCCGCCGACAACCAATACATCTGTCTGATTCATTTTCAATCCTCCTTTATGCCGCTATTGATTTCAAAATGATCTGCCAGTGGTGTTCCTGGCAAAAGGAGTCAATGAATTCAAAATTTGTACCAAATGCTGCCGTACAGAAAAAATGAAAAAATATCCTAATCATTCAAAAGGTTATAAATTTTATAAAAATGCCTGAAAAACAATCGTTCTGTGGTAATGGTAAAATAGAACGTTACCTTGCGTTTAAATAAACACCCGAAATCAGAAAAACCGAAAAACTTTGATTTTCAGCATCTGATTCGGTTTTGACCAGATGCGCTGCGGTTTGTGCATGAATGCCGATAAATACGGTTTGAAACCAAATCCATCCATTGAAAACATTTTGAACAAATGCTAATAATATTTGCAACCGGTGAACCCGCATTCATTGACATTTGCCTGCCGGCCCGGTTTACCGGTTACGAAAGGCAAACGGCCGGCAAAATCAACACCCCTGCAACCCGTAACCAGGAGAGGTTTTATGCTGCAGCTGGACTTTGATGAAAAAAAGTGCCTGGCCTGCGAAACACGCGACTGCCTGACCCGGTGCCAGTACATGGACCTGGATGCAGAAGCAGCCGGGACGGAAATCCAAAACCTGATCAACGGCACAGACACCCGGGTTCTGCACGACTGCCGGACCTGTTATGCCTGCGAGGAATACTGTCCCATGGACAATCATCCCTTTTACCTGATTGTCAGCCGCCAGGAAGAACTCGGCATTGCCCCCCTGCCCGATCCCATTGTCAAGCAGGGTATCCAGATGGGCATTGCCTTCCGGGGGGATCCGGAAATCCATGAAGTCAACGGCCCGGTGCTCAACATGGGGGTATTCAGCCCCCTGACCCGACTGGCCCGGGGAAAACTGTTTGAGGGCCTGACCCTGATTTCCACGGACAGCCGCAAGATGCACCATTATTTCTGCCAGCTCATGTATTTGCATTTTGCCCGGACCTCGGTGATCAAAGACCGGCTGCCAAAGGTCATGGACACCATTGCCGCACACAAACCCACGGAAGTGGTCCATTTCCATGATGAATGCTACGGCACCTATACCTCGTTTGCCCCGGCCTGGGGCATGGAGGTGCCGTTTTCCTCCATCCACTTATTTGAGCATCTCTACAACCGCCTGACCGAACTCAAGGATGAAATCCGGCCCTTAAACTACAAGGTGACCTACCAGCGGCCCTGCTCATCGCGGCTGTCACCGGACAAACACCGGTTTGTGGACAAAATATTTGATCTCATCGGGGTCGAACACGTCCAGCGGCAATACCAGGATGAAGACGCGCTTTGCTGCGGCAGCACCATCCTGGCCCAAAAAAAGCCCGATTCCCGACGATTCTGCTTAAACCAGCAGAAGAAAAACATTGAGGACATGAAAGAAGCCGGCGCCGAGCTATGTATATTCAACTGCCCGGCCTGCATGCAGACCATCGGCAAACAAGTGGCCGAACACGGCATCATGCCCATCTGGATGAGTGATCTGTGCCGCATGGCAATCGGCGAGCAACCCGCGTAAGAAAGGTGATGCATATGGACTCTGTTTATCGCGCCCTGGCCGATATTGTCGGCGAGGATTATGTCTCCGCACAAACCGAAGAACTCTTTACCTATTCCAAGGATCTGGGCACCTCTGAACCCCGGTGGCCCGAGTATGTGGCCGCACCCAAAACCGCCGATGAGGTCAGCCGGATCGTTGAAATGGCCAATGAAAAGAAACTGGCGGTTGTGCCCCTGGGCGGGGGGATGTCTTTGGCCGGCCTGGCCCTTGCCCTGCGCGGGGGCATCACCCTGGACTTAAAACGCATGGACCAAATCCTGGAGCTCAATGAACAGGGCCGCTACATGGTGGTGGAAGCCGGGGTCTCCCACGGCAAGGTCACTTCGTATCTGCACAAAAACGCACCGCACCTGATGCATTCCGAACCCGGCGCCCCGCCTGCGGCCACGGTCGGCGGAAATCTCGCCATCCACGGCCAGGGGGATCTGGCCCATCCGTACGGTTTTAACTCAGATATGATCAACGGCCTGGAAGTGGTGCTGCCCACGGGCGAAATCTGCCGGATGGGCTCCTGTGCCCTGGGAAATGACTGGTATACCCTGCGCCCTCTGCCGGATTTGAGCCTGTTTATGGGCTGGAGCGGCTGCACCGGTATTATCACCAAGGTGTCGCTTCGCCTGTTTCCCTGCAAAAAAATCCAGGAGCAGGATGTCTTTGTGGTGGAAAACGAAAACCTGGTCCCGGAAATCCTGTTTAAACTGACTCACGTGGGCATGGCCGAGGACCTGGTGGTGGTCAGCCAGGAAATCCCGCCCCCGTTTAACCGGCTTCATTACATTTTAATCAACCTTGCCGGCGACTCCCGGGAGGAACTGGAATTCAAACGCCAGCTCATCTTTGATCAAAATCTGGCCAAATACATCCAGGAAGGCACCGGCGGCATTGGTGCGGCCGGCCAGGACATCGAGCGTCCTGTGGTGAGCAAGACCTCGGACTGGCGAAAAGGCGGGGGGTTTGAATACGTGGGCGCCATTGTGCCTGTGGGCTTTTACCCGGAAGGTTTTCGGCTCGGGGTGGAAATCTCGGCCAGACACGACATTCCCTACACGGTGCTGGGCCGGGTGGTGGGCTGCGGCCACAGCATGATGTTTTCCTGGACCTATGCATTTAACCGGGCCGATGAAGACACGGTCAGCCATGCCCGCCAGGCCCTGCACGAAACCGATGAAAGGGTGCTGGAAATGGGCGGCACCCTTTGGAAACCCGCGGTTTTTGGTCAAAAACTGGTCATGGACAGAATGGATGCCAATACCCGGGAGGTGATGAGAAAGGTCAAAACCCTGCTGGATCCCAACGGCATCATGAACCCCGGAAACTGGGAGGTGGCCTGATGGCGCTTGCACAATACAAATACATGGATATCATTCACCGCTGCTTTCGCTGCGGCTACTGCAAATTCCCCCAGGACTGGGCGGACGTGGATAACTGCCCGGCCTATGCCCGCCACCGGCTGGAGAGCTATTCCAACGGCGGCCGCCTGTGGCTGATCCGGGCGTGGGTCACCGGCGAAATCCAGTGGTCTCCGCATCTTGCAGACATTGTTTACTCCTGTGTGGCATGCAAAAACTGCGAGGAAAAATGCCCGTTGTCATTTTCAGATAAAATCATCACCCTCTCCCCCCATTCCTTTAATGCCATAAAAAACAAGTACCCGCAGCAGGGCGCAGATGTTGCGGTATATCACTATACGCAGATACTGGCCGACCTGATCCGGCAGGGCCGGCTCCGGGCACCCCGTTTGGACGGGGCATGCATTACCTTCCATGATCCGTGCTTTCTCGGCCGCTGGAATAACGAATACAAAGCCCCCAGAAAAGTGCTGAAAGCCGTGGCCGGCGCCCGGTTTGTTGAAATGGAAAGAAGCGGTAAAAGCGCCCTTTGCTGCGGCGGCGGGGCCGGCAATTATTACACGGACCTTCTTGGCGCAAGCCCGGACAGCCCGGCCCGGATCCGGGTCCGTCAGGCCAGGGAAACAGGCGCAGACATCCTGGCCGTGGCCTGCCCCAACTGCCTGACCATGCTCGAAGACGCGGTCAAGGTGGAGGGCCTGGAATCGGAAATCGCAGTCCGGGATATTTCTGAACTTTTTGGAACTTCAGCCCGATAACATTACGCCTGAAACCACTCTCAGTCCGGGCTCCGGTTGCGGCCGGAGACGCGGGGGAGCAGGGAAACATCCCGGGCTTCGATGGCTTTGGCCGATTCCGCGGTTCCATGGGGCTGGCCCGGCTGGTGGATGACGTTTCCCTGGCTGTCAATAACCGTGTTGTCATCAAGCAGCAGCATGCCGGCCTGGCTCATGAGCTGGCACTTGTACTGGTGGGCGTCCTCCATTTTCTTTTTGCGCAGTTTATACTGAAACCAGAGGAAAAGAAAACCCAGAAGCACCACAGCGGTCAGTATGATGCCGGCAAAAATCAACACTGCGTTCAGCGCCTTTTCACCGGCATTGCCCATCAGTGCCAGAATATCGTTTAAGTGAAAAACGATCAGGGCGCACAATCCCAGAAGCAGCAGAAAAAGCAAAAACTGAAACTGCCAGGACAGGTTTAAAAACATTTTTCGCTTTTGAAATGCCCCGGATTCATCCTCGTCAAGAGATGATTTCAGCCCGTCAAAATGGCCGGTGTCCTTGAAATAGTAGGTGTTGAAGGCAATGATCACAATGCCCAGCATAAAGGTAATGCCAAGGGGGATTGTAAAGGCGGCATAAAAATACTCCCGCCACGGAAAGGGACTGGGATAGGGTTCAAGGATGGAAAAAAACGCGGCAAGGAAAATCACCACTTCAATACCGCCGAGTACCAGCAGGTATCGAAGAAAAAAAGTCTTGAGCTCATCTTTTGTAAATAAATCCACAAGGCTTTTTTTCTGTTCATCCTTTGACGTATCGGTCATGACAGAATCTCTCCAATTATTTGCGTCTGGCCGAAAAAGGCCTTTCCGGGTTCAGGTGTCTGTATTTTTCATCCAGGTGCACGCCCCGCATGCAGCAATGAATCAGGCTGTGTCCGTGCGGGGAGGGATTAAAAATTTTTTACCCTATACCCATTTTTCCTGATGGACAACAATTGATGGAATCGCAAAAAGTCTCAAATCGGCGATAACCGCCAACCAATAAACAAATAACTTATTGATTAGCGGTTATATCCGATTTGGGCCTTCCAAGGAAGTCCAAGGGCGGGGTCGGTTTGTAAGCGACATTGAGCGTTTACGGAAAAATTCAGCAAATGCCGGAGCTAAAAAATTTCAAACTGT
>NZ_JBSRLA010000059.1:0-23413 GCF_055149105.1 Desulfosalsimonas sp.
GAATTTCACGTACTGATAAGTACGCTGCATTCTTCGAAATCGCGCAAGCCTTGATCTTGAACTTTTTACGGCGCCATCTGAAAATCGACTTTTTACGAGTGCGTCAACAATGACTTGCCGGATTTTTATGATCTGGCATTGAATTACAGAATCTGCTATGTTCCAAAATTTGTTCATCTAACCAGAATAAGGCCCTGCATGCAATAAAAAAAATCCGGCAATTGGGCGGATAATAAGGAGATAAGGAGGCCGGCGGAATTGAAAATCGTCAAAAAATATTGGTTTTTGATCGGGCTGGCCACGGTGTTTGCCGCAACCATGGCCGATCCCACCGGGCTGCTGGCCGATGCCGGCCAGGCGGTCAAGCGCCATCACGGCCCGGATGTGGTGATTTTTCTTGTGTTTTTTTTCTCCGGGATTGTTCTGGATCCCGGACAGATCCGGGCCGGTCTCCGGGATGTGTCCGGCACGGCAATGGCCCTGGCCCTGATTTTCGGGTTTGCCCCGGCCATAGCCGCCCTGGCGTCCCTGGCCCCGCTGCAGACAGGCGTGATCATCGGGCTTTTTCTGGTGGCGGTCATGCCCACCACCCTGAGCAGCGGGGTGGTCATGAGCGGGGCTTCCGGCGGAAATCCAGCCCACGCCCTGTTTATCACCATCCTGGCCAATTTGCTGTGCATGTTTACCATTCCTTTCACGCTGCCGCTTTTGCTCGGCCTCACCGATATTTCCACACAGGTGGATTTTGACCGCACAGGGGTGATGATCAAGATCGGCTTATACGTGCTGGTCCCCCTTTGCATGGGCCTGGCCGTCAAGGCCTGTGCTTTTTCCCGCCTTGCCGCAGCCGCAGGCCGGTTTCAGCTCATCAACCAGTGTCTGATTCTGTGCATTGTCTGGATGGGTGTGGCCCAGGCCCGGCCGGTGCTTTCCGGGGATCTTGGGGGCATGGTTTCCATTGCCGGGGTTGTGGCTGTTTTTCACTGCGTGCTGCTGGGGTGCGCGTATCTGATGGTGCGGGTGTTTTCCGTGCCCCGGGGGCGAATGGAGGCGGTGTTGTTCATGGGCAGCCAGAAAACCCTGCCGTTGTCGATTATCCTGCAGGTGACCCTTTTTGGCCAGTTTGCCCTGGCGTTGATGGTCTGCGTGCTCCACCACCTGGTGTCCCTGCTCATAGACGGGTTTCTGGTGGGCCGGCTGTCTTACAGAAAATAGCCCCTGGCCAGGCTTTGATAGGATTTTATTTCCCGGCGGATCCAGTTTTCATCCTGTCCCAGTTCTCCTGCCATGAGCCGGGCCGCTTCTTCTGCGGCCTCAATGCTGGCCCTGGCATCCAGCAGCAGGGCACGGGTCCGGCGGGCCAGAAAATCCTCCACGGTGCGGGCCATTTCATGTTTCACCGCCCAGACGGCTTCTGCGGCAATGGTTGGAAATGCCGGGTGAATCTGTTTTTTGAGTTCCGGGCGCTGGTAGCAAAGATCCCGGATGCCTGCGGCATCCGCGCCATAGACCGCCAGGTCCCCGAATTTTTCCGTATGGTTGTGATAGCCGTGGATATGCAGATCATGGCTCACGCAAGGCCGCTCGTCCAGGTGGGCCACCATTGCGGCCTGGTCAATGGTTTCTTCGGCCATTTTCCGGAAGGTGGTCCATTTGCCCCCGGTGATGGTCACCAGTCCGGAGCGGGAAATATAAATGGTGTGATCCCGGGAAAGGGCAGCGGTGCTGTCCCCGTCTCCCTGGTTTACAAGCGGGCGCAGGCCGGCAAAGATGCTGAGCACATCGGATGCATCCGGGTCCTTGGTGAGATATTGTGCTGCGTGGGAGAGCAGAAATTCGATTTCATTTTCAAGGGGGCGGGGTTCGTCCAGGATTTTATCCACCATGGTGTCTGTGGTGCCCACGATCACCTTGTCGTGCCAGGGGGTGGCAAACAGCACCCGGCCGTCTGCGGTGTGAGGCACCATGATGGCCTTGTCTCCGGGAAGAAACGAGGCGTCTAATACCAGGTGCACGCCCTGGCTGGGAACAATGATCTGCCTTGCCCCGGGGTCGTCCATGCGCAGGACCTGATCGGTGAACACTCCTGTTGCATTGATAACGCTTTTGGCCCGGATTTCGTATTCTGCCCCGGTTTCCATGTCTTTTGCCCTCACCCCGGCGGTCATCTGTTTTTCCCGGATCAGGCCGGTGACGTTCATGTAGTTGACAAGGGTGGCGGACTGGTCTGCCGCGGTCTGGGCCATGTTGACGGCAAGGCGCGAATCGTCGAACTGGCCGTCGTAATAAATCACACCGCCGCGCAGGCCTTCGGTTTCAACCGTGGGCAGGTATTGGCGGGTGGTCTCCCGGGAAAGAAACCGGGAATGGCCGAAGCCGTGCTTGCCGGCAAGCATATCGTAGAGTTTCAGGCCGATGCCGTAAAACGGGCCTTCCCACCAGTCGTAGCTGGGCACCACAAACGGCAGGTTGTGCACCAGGTGCGGGGCGTTTCTGCGCAGGCGGCCGCGTTCCCTGAGAGCTTCGAGCACCAGGGAAACATTTCCCTGCTGCAGGTAGCGCACCCCCCCGTGGATGAGCTTGGTGCTGCGGCTGGAAGTGCCTTTGGAGAAATCGTCGCGTTCCAGTAAAAGGGTCTGATATCCCCTTGATGCGGCTTCAATGGCGCATCCAAGACCGGTTGCCCCGCCGCCGATAACCACAAAATCCCAGGGTTCCACGGTGTTTTTGATCCGTGAAACCATCTCGTCTCGGTTCATGTGCCCCTCCCGGATAAAGACAAATTGTTGCCGTATATATTCTCATTTTATCTTTCATGGCACGGATTGGCAACCAGAATCCGGGACTCGAAACTTGATGGTTCTCGTAAAAGTATCATCGCTTGATGTTTATCAGGAAGAAAGCCCTGCGGCCGGGGCCGGGTTTTTCGCTCCTGAGCCTTTTTGCGGATTCAGCCAATGCCTTCGCCGAAATTTCAAAAACTCGGGCATTCGCCCTCAAACAGTTTGAAATTTTCCGGCTCCGGCATTGGCTGAATTTTCCCGCAAAAATTCTCAATGTCGCTTCAAAAATCCGGCCCCGTCCTTCAGGCTTTCTTGGGGGCCATATCCAAATGCGATAACGCTGCAAAACACCTGAAAACATCCTCCCGGATCATTCGCGCTGGATTGGTACAAATGTCAAAGGACACTTTGGCAAAAAACAATTGCCGGCCCATATTCCCAGTACCTTGGCCATGGGGCGGGGCGGGGGGGGTTGTTTGACTGCATTGGCGCGGTTTCGGCAAAAGATTGGCCCGGGGCTTTGGCGTCCGGAATTTTAAACTGTCTGAGGGCGATCCGCCCGAGTTTTTAAAATTCCAGCCAAAGTCCCGGGCCAATCGCCGAAAGCACGCCGCAGACAAACAAACCGCACCTGACCCGGCGCATGCGAAAACCGTCACAAGATGATTATTCCGATGCTTTGATTGTCAGGTTCTCTGCAGCGTTTGACAAGGATTAAATTTGATCTGATAATAAGAACCAATCCATATGTTTGAAAAGAATTGCGGGAGACGGTAAAATGCAATGTGCAGATAATCATAAGGGGTGGAAAAATGAAAAAGGCGGGAAAAATTTTGGGTATTGCTGCGGGGATTTTGGTTGTAGTGATCATTGTGCTGGTTGTGGCGGCCAAGTTTCTGATCACCCCGGAGCGGGTACGGGACACGGTGGTTCCCCTTGCCGAGAAAAACCTCAACCGGAGCGTTGCCATTGGCGACATTGATATCCGCCTGTTTTCCGGGGTGGTGATCCGGGATATGCGCATCGGCATGCAGGATACCGGTCAGGACTTTGTGGCCGCAGATGAGATGGTGCTGCGCTACCGGTTTTGGCCATTGCTGAAAAAACAGGTGGTGGTTGATGAAATCCGTCTGGAAAAACCGCAGATCCGCGTTGTCCGGAATAAAGACGGCACGTTTAATTTCAACGATCTGCTTACGGGGCCGCCTTCGTCTGAGCAAAAAGAAGAATCCGCGGCTCCTGCATCCGAGGGCAAACAGGGCAATGGTATCAATCTGCTGGTCAGCCGGCTTCAGGTCAACGACGGCACAGTGTTTTTTACCGACCACGGGGCCGGAACAGATGGGTTTGACTATGAGATCAGCGGGTTTAACGCCTCTGCCAAAGACATTTCCCAGGATCAGTCCTTTCCCTTTGAGATGGCCGCCCGGCCCGGCCAGGCGCCGTTTTCTGTCAAAGGCACGGTCAATGCGGCAAATGCCCAGATCCAGGCGAATGTGAAACTCGATGGTTTCAATCTCGCTGATTTTGCCCCTTATTTGGAAAATCAGGCCCGGGCCGCCATTGAAGGACTCCGGCCGGTTGTCTCGGGCACCATTGATCTCTCATCTCAAAAAATCCATACAGAAGGACTTGAGATCACTCTTGGCGATGATGTGGTTTTCGTGGATCTTACGGTAACGGATTTTCTTTCCAGGCCTCTGAAAATTGAAAATCGTATCCATGCCGACAATCTAAATATCGACAAACTCATGGCCGCGCTTCAGACACCCCTGCCCCGGCAGAAAGAAAAAGAGGGCAGGGCAAAGCCGGGTTCGTCTGAATCTTCAAAACCGGCTCCTGCGGGCAAAGATGCGCCCCTGGGTCCGTTTGACCTGCCGGTTTCTGCAAACGGGCGGGTGGATGTGGACAAGGCGGTTTACAAGGGCCTTGCCATGAAAGACCTGAAGCTTGGCTATAAGCTGGTCAAAAACGTGCTTACCGTGGAAACCCTGGATGCACGGCTGGCCGAAGGTGCAATTTCCGGAAATGCCCGGGTGGATCTGGGTGTTGCCGGGCTTTCCTATGATTCTGATTTTTCCGTGGAAGAGATCAGCGCTGACGCTCTGGTATCCGGACTTTACCCAAAGGCCGCGGGCACACTGCTGGGCCGGACATCGGCTGCGGTCAATATTTCCGGCCAGGGCACGGCCTGGAAGCAGATGCGCGAGGCTTTGAGCGGGCAGGGCGAGATCCGGATTTTTGATGGAAAAATCACAGGCAGGGAGTTTGCCGGTGGCCTGGCATCCGCCCTGGGCGCAGGAGATTCGAAATCCATTGATTTCAAATCATTTGAGGGCGATTTTGAAATTGATGACGGAAAACTCCGGCTGGTTTCCGATTTTGCCGGAAAGGACGTAAAAATGAAGCCCACCGGCACCATCGGCCTAAACGGCGCCCTGGACATGAACCTGAACCTGGCCCTGGCCCCGGGATTTTCCAGCCGCCTGTCTTCAGACAGCCTTGTGGGCCAATTGCTTGCAGATGAGCAGGGATGGACCGGCATGCCCGTGGCTCTGGGCGGATCCTTGGGAAAACCCCGTTTTGTTTTGGACAAGGCGCGCCTGCAAAAGCAGTTGACCGAGGAGGGCACCCGGAAAGTCATTGAAAAGGGGCTGCAGAAACTGTTTCAGTAATCGCCCCGGCCGGTTTTGTGCTCAAAATCCACCAAAATTTTGAGACTGCCTTTTTGCCGGGCATGGGCAAAGGCCTGTTCAAACCGGCGGAAAGGATAGATTTTTTCCACCAGGGCACTGACATCAACCCAGCCGCGCTCCAGGCAGCGCAGGGCCAGGTCAATATCTCCGCATCTTGAGCCCAGGATGCGGATTTCATCGACCACGACCGCGGAAAGATCAATCCGGGAAGGCTTGCGGGACGTGGTTTTCACAACAACCGTGCCTTTGGGCCGCACCAGGCAAAGAGCGGTTTGGATGCCTTCGGCAGCGCCGGTGGCATCCACCACAAGATCAAAAAGCCCCAGCCGGGTTCTGAGCGCTTCAGCAGACTCGTCTGCGGCGGTCTGCAATGTGGCAATGCCGGCAGAGGCGGCAATGGCCAGCTTCCGGGCATGGCGGCCGATGAGCGTTACCCGCCCGGTTGCGTGGCCAAGGGCCATTGCTGAAAGCAGGCCCATTTTGCCGTCGCCCAGAACCGCGATTTTGTCCGTGTTGACAATGTGGACCTGCTGGGTGATTTCCAGGGCTGCAGCCAGGGGCTCGGCAAACACTGCCTGCTCCATGCCCAGCCCCTGGGGAATCACATGCAGGTTTTCTGCGGGCAGGGCGCAGTATTCGGCAAACGCCCCGTTTCTGCCACGGATGCCAATAACCTGCCGGTTTTGGCAGTGGCGGGGATCACCGGCGGCACACCATGGACAGGCGCCGCAGCCGCAGTTGATATCCGCGGCCACCGCCTTGCCTTCCAGCTCCGGGCGCCCCGGGGCCCGGCACACCACCCCGGCCATTTCATGGCCGGCAATTCCGGAAAATTGGGCATAGCCCTCAAAGATTTCCGTGTCCGTGCCGCAGATGCCGGCCATGGAGACTTTCACCAGGGCTTCGCTCTCACTGATTTCCGGCAGGGGAGCTTCCCGGGTGATTACCTGTTGGTTTTCAAACCGGATGGCTTTCATGGTTTTCATTGGCGCATCCGGCTATACCTTGGCGTGATCAAATCCCCAGGCCCCGGTCTCCTCGTCCCGGAACATGTCCTGGAACACGTTGGGAAATTCCTTTTTGCAGATTCGGGCAATCTGGTCGCCCACCAGCCGGATTTCCTCTTCTGCATGCACGGACGTTCGCATGGAAATGATATGGCGCCAGGCCCGGAGATTGCCTGTGACCATGATGGTGGTGCCGATGCCGATGGGCGCAAGGCGCCGGAACATGGAGGTAAGCATTTTTTTGGCGGCAAAATCGTCCATGTCGGCAATACCGAAGATATCGGCCAGTTCCTTCTGGGTGTTTTCCAGAAAATCCACCACCTCCCGGAATTTTTTCTCTGCTTCCGGGTTGGATTTGGCAGAGTCGGGAATCCACACCGGAAGATCATCCAGGCGCACGTATCTGAGGCTTTCCTGGGAATAGGCCATCCCGGCGCGGTGGCGGACCAGTTCATGGGTAAACACCCGGGAGACATTTCTGAAGATAAATGTGGCATTTACGTGTTCCAGCACGGATCCGTGACCGCTTTTGAGCACATTGGCCAGATACCGGTCATTGCCCCGGCGCACCCGACCGACATTGGGGTTGGAGGCCTCGGGCTTGGCCGGGTCCCAGGGCTGCCAGGAGCGGTAGCACATCCGGCCGGCAGCCTCGATCAGGTTTTCCCCGTCTGCGACATTGTCGTCGGTTTGCCAGTCCGGACTGCCGATATCTTTTAGATAGGCGTTTAACCCTTCGGATACCAGTGTGGTTTTGGCCACCAGGTAGACCCTGGGTGTGTCAATTTCCCGCATGATTGCCTCCTGTGTTGCGTGGTAATGAATTTATCCGGTTTTTTCGGATTTTTTGGAAAACCAGGTTTTGATGACCGCATGGACCAGCGTGGCCAGGGGAATGGCCAGAAAAAGGCCCCAGACGCCCCACAGCCCCCCGAACACCAGGATGGCCACGATAATGGCCACCGGGTGGAGGTTGACCACTCCGGACAGCAGCAGCGGTACCAGGATGTTGCCGTCAATGAGCTGGATAATGCCGTATGCGATCACTGTGTAGGTAAATTCCGGGCTGACGCCCCATTGGAAAAAGGCCAGCAGAACCACCGGGATGGTCATCACCGTGGCCCCGATATAGGGGATCAGCACGGACAGGCCGATAAACAAAGACACCAGCATGGCATAATTGAGCTCCAGCAGGGTAAATGTGGCATAGCTCACCGTCCAGACAATAATGATTTCCCAGATTTTGCCCCGGACAAAGTTGGCCACCTGGTCGTTGACCTCCTGCCAAACTTCTGTGGCCAGGTCCATGTTTCTGGGCAGAAATTTTTTAAACCAGGAAATGATTCTGTCCTTGTCCTTAAGGAAAAACAAAACCAGCAGGGGAACGAGCACAAGATAGACCAGAATGGTGATCAGGTTTCGCACCGAGGCCACTGAAAAAACCAGTGCACTCTGGCCCAGTCGTGTGAGCTCGGTTTTTAAAAAATTGATCACCTGCCGGACCTGTTCTTCCGAGACCAGTTCGGGGTATCGTTCCGGGAGCTGCATGAGCTGTTGCTGGCCGTTTGTGATCAGGGCGGGCAGCTCCTGGATCAATTGTGCGATCTGCCTGGAAAGCAGGGGCAGCAGTCCAATGATCAGGGCAAGAAAGCAGATCATAAAAAGGGCAAAAGACAGGGTCACTGCAATGGCCCTGGGAATGCGGCAGGTTTCAAGCCGGGATACGATGCCTTCGATCAGGTAGGCGATGATCAGGCCCACAAACACAGGCTGCAGCATCTGACCCAAAAGAATCACCAGCAGAAATCCGCCCAGCAGCATTCCCCATAGGATCACCACCTGGGGATCGGAAAATTGCCGGTGAACCCAGTCCCGCATGGTTTGGATCATTGAAGGCCTCTCACCGGACATGGCTTTCAAGCCAGGTTTCAAGATCGGCTAAAACCTGCTGCCGCAGGGATGGCTCTTCATTGTAGATTTCATGAAACAGGCCGGGATATACATGAAGGGTTTTGTCCGAAGATTCGATATGTTCGAAAAATTTGCGTGAAGCGTCGGGATTCACCAGGCGGTCATCGCCTGCGGCCTGCAGCAGCAGGGGAACAGAGATCATGGCCGCGTCCTGACGGGTCTGGTCCATGGTTTTTAACATTTCTGTAAACAAACGGGCGCTGACCCGGCCAAGGACCAGGGGATCGCTGATATAGGCCTGGACCACCGAATCATCGTGGCTGATATGTTCGGGCGCCAGCTGGTTGTCAAAGGTGAGCTGCGGCCGGATGCGCGACATAAGCCGGGCTAGGGCGGCTTTTACCGGGGGTATGGATACCGCCGGGGCCAGGGCGGGAGATGATGCGATCACCCCGCTGACAGTGTGGCCAAAACGCTGTGCAAAGCGCAGCACCACAAGGCCGCCCATGCTGTGGCCCAGAATCAGTACGGGCAGGTTTTCATCCATCTGCTGCCGGTATTTTTGGATCACCTGCATCAGGTCGTCTGTGAGGCGATCAAAGTCCTGCACATGACCGCGCGGCCCGCTGCTTTGCCCGTGCCCCCGCTGGTCATAGGCAGTGACCCGGATGTCTCTTTTGTTCAAAAATTCAGCCATTTGTTCATACCGGCCCGAATGTTCGCACAGGCCGTGGACGATGACCATGCATGCACGCGGGGCAGAGCCGGCGGGAAAGTGCCGGATAAACAACGGAGTTCCGTCTTTGGCAATCATCGTTTCGGTTGATTGTGAAGGGGAAGCTGACATGACTGCGTCCTTTTTATGAGGCTTGTTCAAATGGGAACAAATGACAACCTCCGGGCGGCATTGGCTTAAATGCCAAGCTTGGACAGAAAAATACAGATATCGTTTACCGTGTCCACAAGCCTGGGATGGGAGGTGCGAAATTCCCGGACCGATTCGCGCAGCCCCTGGATGGAGGTCTCCAGCAGATTGGGGTCCAGCTCGTCGCGGGTGGCTTCGTGGGCCGAGGCCTTGGTGAATTTTTTGATGCTTTCGGCCCGCTGCAGGTCGGTTTCAGCCAGGTCTGTGATTTCTTCGTTTAGCCGGCTGAGCAGTTCATAGTATTCCTGTTTTTTGTCTTCCGGTATGTTTCCGGAAGCCTTGATTTTTTCCTCAAGTTTTGACAGTGTGTGCTTGAGCATAGGCCATCCTTGTTATCAGGGTTTTTCGCAATTCTAACGTAATCTGAATTTTATGACAAGATTGTTTTTCTTTTCATGTGCGTGGATACATACGCTTCCGGCGGCTGTGGCGGGCAATGACAAATCCCTGTGAAGCCTGCGACCTGGAGGAAAAGGTGTACGTCTGCTGCGGCAGACACCCGGAAACCGGACTCCGGGTGCCTTTGCAGATTGGTGAAAAACGGACGGTTTTGGCCTGCCCGTGTCTGGAGGCTTCGGGCAGGTGCACGGTTTACAGCCTGCGGCCCGGTGCCTGCCGGGCGTTTTTCTGCGAACGGTTTGACAGGTTTGCTTTCATGCCCGGCATTTTTCCGGATCCTGAAGACTGATATCCGCCCTCCGCCCTCTGTCCTCTGTTTTCCGTCATCTGCCCTCTGCCCTCTGTCTTCTGTTTTCTCTGTTCCTATCCTTTGTATTTGCCCACAATGGCGATGCTGCAGATGTTCTGGAACGGAAAACCGCCCAGATTGTGGGTCATGCCCAGCTGCGGGTTTTGGATCTGGCGGTCCCCGGCCCGGCCGTGGAGCTGGAGATACATCTCGTAGAGCATCCGCAGCCCGGATGCGCCGATGGGATGGCCGAAGCATTTCAGCCCCCCGTCGATCTGGCAGGGCACCTGGCCGCCGCGGTCGTAGAATCCGTCCATGATGTCGTAGACCGCCCGGCCGCGCTGGGAAATGTGCAGATCCTCGTAGGTGACCAGCTCTGTGATGGAAAAGCAGTCATGTAGCTCCATCATGCTGATTTCCTCTCTGGGGTTGTCAATGCCGGCCTCCTTGTAGGCCGCAGTGCTGCACTTTGCGGTGGTCATGAAATGATCCCCGTCCCAGTCGTTAAAACCGATTTCCTCTCCGCTGCTCAGGGCCAGCTGCAGGGCTTTGACAGACACAAAATCCTTTTTTCCCATCTTTTGTGCGATTTCCGGGGTGGTGACAATGGCACAGGCCGATCCGTCGCTGACCCCGCAGCAGTCAAACAAGCCCAGGGGATGAGCCACAATCGGGGCGGCCATGACCTGGTCCTCGGAGACTTTCTTTCGCAGATGCGCCTTGGGGTTCATGGCCCCGTTTTCATGGCTTTTGGCCGATACATGGGCCATGGCCCGTTTCAGGTCCGCGTCCGAAATCCGGTACTTGGCGGCATACGCACTGGCAAGTTGCGCAAAAGAGCCAGGGGCGGTCAAATTCGGCCACCACTGCCACATGAGCGAGCCGGTGTTGGAGCCGCCCGCAGGCAGTCCGCCGTATCCGGTGTCCTTGAGTTTTTCCACACCCAGAGCCAGGCAGATGTCATATGCCCCGGATGCCACTGCATAACAGGCCCCCCTGAATGCCTCGGTGCCGGTGGCACAGTAATTTTCCACCCGGGTGACCGGAATCATGGGCAGCCTGAGGGTGGTGGCCAGGGGCATGGCGGTTTTGCCAACGTTGACTTCGTCCATGCACGTGCCAAACCAGGCGGCCTGGATGTCTGCCGGTGCAATGCCGGCATCGGTCAGCCCCTCTTCAAAGGCTTCGAGCATGAGTTCTTCTGCGCCCACGTCCCATCTTTCCCCGAAACGAGTGCACCCCATGCCGATGATTGCCACTTTATCCCTGATGCCTGTTGCCATATTCTGCCTCCTCATTTATCCAATGCTGTTCCGAAAATCCCTTGTGAAAGGTTTTCGGATTGATCAAAGCGTGACCGTTTTTCAGGATGCTGTTTTGGTTTCCTGTGGTGACATCAATGCAAACAGGGCGGCATTGGCGTCATCAATGGGCTCTGCCCCGGTCATGTCCGTGATCTGCTCAAAGTTTTCCGCCACCTCTTCGGGGGTGGGCGGGTTTTCGCGGCTGCCGAGCCTGGCGCCTTTGCCGGTGAGAATCGCGGCGCGGTTGAAATAGCCCATGCCGGCATTGTAGATGCGGCCCGATTCCCGGCACTGATCGCTTGCCAGATAGACCACCATGGGCGTGACAAGCTCGGGCTTCATCCGATCCAGCATTTCCCGGGGCATAATGTCTTCGGTGAGACGGGATGCGGCCAGGGGGGCGATGGTGTTGACGCAAATATCGTATTTGGCCCCTTCCAGTTTCAGGGTGTTCATCATGCCCACCAGGGCCATTTTGGCGGCTGAATAGTTGGCCTGGCCGAAGTTGCCGTATAGTCCGGCCGCCGAAGTGGTCATGATCACCCGGCCGTAGCCCTGGGTGCGCATGATCTGGAATGCCGGGCGGGTCACGTTGAAAGCGCCGTTTAAGTGAACCGCCAAAACAGCGTTCCAGTTTTCGGGTTCCATTTTGGCAAAACTTTTGTCCCGCAGGATTCCGGCGTTGTTGATCACGATATCCACCCGGCCGTAATGTTTAAGGGCGCAGTCAATGATGTTTTGTCCGCCTTCGGCGGTGGCCACGTTATCATAATTGGCAATCGCCCGGCCCCCGGCCGCAGTGATTTCATCCACCACCTGCCGGGCCGGGTCGGCCGACCCTTCTCCGGAGCCGTCTCTGGCCCCGCCCAGGTCATTGACAACCACACTGGCGCCCCGGGATGCCAGCTCCAGGGCATAGGCCCTTCCCAGGCCGCCGCCGGCACCGGTAATCACCGCCACCTGGCCGTCAAAGCGGATTTTTGCCATTTCTTCAGCCGCCCCGGCAACAGGCCTGGCCTTCCAGAAATAGTTGACAAAACCGCGCTCCTTGTCCCGGGTGCGTTTGCGAAACACCATCTGCACGGGCAGTCCCACCTTGACTTCAGAGAGCTTGCAGTCGGTGAAATCGGCCATGAACCGGCCGCCGTTGTCAAACTGGATCATGCCGTAGATATGGGGCGGGTCATGGGATACCGCCAGCATGTCGCCGGTAAATGTCTTGACCCGTGCGGGCTGGTCGGCAAAGGCGTAATCGTTCTGGGTGTGGCGGGCTGTGCATCCGGGATTGACGCAGACTTCTGTTTTGGGAAACTGGGGGGTTTCGCATTGGCTGCATTTGCCGCCCACAAGGCCGAGGATCATTTTGCGCTTGCGCCACAGGGTGGTCATGGCCGTCTGGGTGGGGGCTTCTGCCCGGATGCCCATCTCCGGTTCCAGAAGATCCCGGAACACCAGCCATTTGGGGTAGTTGTCAACAGATTCCCGGTTGTCCAAAACGCTTTGCACCCTGGGTGTTTGTTTGAACCGGGCGATTTCTTCTGTGACCGTAAAGCACAGGGCATCGCTTCCCTGACCGAATCCGGCCACCACGATGTTTTCACCGGGCTCTGCGGCATCCAGGGCCGCGGCCAGCATCAAAAGGGCGTGGGCAGAACCGGTATCCCCGCAGACCTCATGCATGTTGTCCATGACCTTTTCCGGGTCCGCGCCCAGTTTTCGGGCGATTTTTTTGTGCTCGGCCTTGAAATAGCAGGGATAGACCAGCCGGTCGATTTTATCAATGCTCAGATCCAGCTTTTTTAAAAGCCCGTTGACCGCCTGGGGAATGATTTTTGAATAGCCCTCGTCTCTTACCCAGCGCTCCTCCCAGGTATAATCAAACCGGTTCTGCGCTCCCCGGTAATGGTCCACAAAATCGCAGGACACTGAATAGCTTCCCCGGTATCGGGCAATCACGTCTTTGCTGCCCACCACAAAGGAGGCTGCACCGTCTCCGTACCACATCTCGTAAAAGCCCCCGGGTTTGGTCTGGCGGCAGTCTGCGGCCGTGACCAGCAGGGTTTTGTCCGCTTTTCCCGCGGCCGCTTCCAGGGCGGTGGCCAGGGCAGTGGTGCCGGCCTTCTGGGCGGCGGTGAAATCCGCGGACGTGATATCCTCGCCAAGATTTAAGGCCGTGGATACAATGCCGGCGTTTTGCCGGTCTGCAAAGGGAAACGATGTGGATGCCAGGTAAATTCCGTCAACAGCGTCCTTGTCCGCATTTTCCAGGGCGTTTCTGGAGGCTTCCACGGACATGGTCAATGCGTCTTCGTCCCAGTTGCACATGGAACGCTCGCCCTGGGCCACCATGGCAATGGCCGGGGCAAACCAGCCCATGGCCTGGTAGATGGCCGGGCGCGACAGCCGAAGCCTGGGGATGTATGCGCCGTATGAAGTGATGCCGATCATGTTTTCACTCCTTTTATTTTTATAAAGGTTCAAAGCGGTTCAAACAATTTATAGGGCAAAGAGCTTTTCAATGAGCTGGGATTTCATCACGTCTCCGCGGATTGACCATTATCGCCGGCCAGCCGGGAAAAGGCGTTGATCACGTCTGCCACCTGCGCGTTTAATTCACTGTATTCTTTGCCGCCTTCCAGGGACTGGATCTGATCGAGTTTGTCCTTCACCTGTTCGGCCGTTGGTATCGATTCCGGATCACCGGCCACGGCCCCGGGGCCGGTAATCAGCGCGGCGCGGTTAAAGCTGCCCATGCCGGCGTTGTAAATATGGCCGGAAACCGGACATCGCTTTGAGCAGAGAAACATCACCAGGGGCGAGACAAATTCGGGCCGGAGCTTGTCGAGAAATTCGGCGGGCATTACGTCCTCGGTGAGCCGGGAGGCGGCCAGGGGGGCCACGGTATTGACGCAAATGTTGTGTTTGCGGCCTTCGAGCTTGAGGGTGTTCATCAATCCCACCAGGCCCGTTTTGGCGGCCGAATAGTTGGCCTGGCCGAAATTGCCGTAAAGCCCGGCAGCCGAAGTGGTCATGATGATCCGGCCGTAGCCCTTTTCGCGCATGACGGCAAATGCCGGCCGGGTGACGTTATAAGCGCCGTTTAAGTGAACGTCGAGCACGGCCTGCCAGGTGTCGGGGGCCATTTTCACAAAGCTTTTGTCCCGCAGAATCCCGGCGTTGTTGATCAGGATGTCCACGGTGCCGTAGTTTTCCATGGCGGTCTGCACGATGTTTTGCCCGCCTTCTGCCGTGGCCACGTTGTCGTAGCTGGCAACCGCCTGCCCGCCTTCGGCAGTGATTTCATCCACCACCTTTTGTGCCGGGGTTGAAGATCCCTGGCCTGTGCCGTCTCTGGCGCCGCCCAGGTCGTTGACCACCACCTTTGCCCCCCTGCGGGCCAGGTCCAGGGCGTAAGTTTTGCCCAGGCCCCCGCCTGCGCCGGTGACAATGGCCACCTGGCCGTCAAAACGGATTTCATCCCTGGGCACTTCACCGTATTCAAATATGCCGTTTGTAATTACTGTATCACCGGTTTTTTCGTTGACCACCTCCCAGGCGGCCCGTCCGGGTTCAAGTTTCCAGATTCGGGTCTTGATGGGATCTCCCGGATAAAGGGCCTTTGAAAACCGGCAGTCCAATCTGTGCATGCGCTCGGGCTCGCCCGGGATGAGTTTGGCAATCAGGGCCCGGCATGCAAAACCGTGGGTGCACAGCCCGTGCATGATGGGCTTTTCAAACCCGGCCATTTTGGCAAATTCGGGATCCACGTGAAGCTGGAACACGTCTCCGGAAAGCCGGTACAAAAGGGGCTGATCCGGGGACGGATGATCCTTTGCCTCAAAGTCGGGGGCCCGGTCCGGGATGGGCGTTTGTACTTTTGGGGCGGGTTTTCCGCCAAATCCGCCGTCAAGACGGGAAAAGATCCGGATAATGCTTGTAAACAGGCGCTTTCCGCTGGAGTGACGGGTGATGCTTTTGCCTTCGATGATCGCGCCCTTGTCTTTTCCCATGTCATAGATATCGGTGATTTCACCCTCGGTGATCAGCTTGCCTTCGGCAGGGATGGGATTGTGAAAGATCAGCTGCTGTTCGCCGTGCAGGATCCCGGCAAGGTTGACTTCCGCCTTGATGCCGAAATGCATCAGAAAGTCAAACACCGCAGCCACCCCGAAACTGGGAATTACCTTGAGATCCTTTTCATAGACGTAGTTGAGATCCTGGAAACCGGCCCCTACGCCCAGGGCGTACAGGGCCGCATCTTTCCAGGTATACGGCGTGGTCACAGGGCCGATTTTTTTTCCGACAGCATCCAGGTTCAGGGCCATGGGCCTTCCTCCTTGATTTGATGGATTGGCAATGTCTTGGAATCCCTAATAGATATGTGTGCTTGGAATAATTATTATTTTAAATAAGTTCGAAATGTTAAAGGATTAGATCGGTTTATTCCAGCAAATGATGGGGAGGATCATAAAATGTTTTTTCACCGCATGTCAAAGGATTTTTCAAAAGCCTGCATCCTCAAGGGCACATTGAAAAATTCTGCTTTCAGCCAATGATATTGCCGGCCCCGGTGCCGGGGGCGGACAAATTTTTGATCTTTGCTGAATCGGGTTTATTATGATAAGGTAAACAACGTTTTGCTATCGATTGGTTGATTTTTTTACCCCAATGGAAAGGATATGGATTATGCCTGTCGGACTGCTTGCAGCATTTGCTTTTCTGCCCATCCTGGTTGCACTTGTGCTCATGGTCGGTCTGCGCTGGCCGGCCACCCGGGCCATGCCGCTGGCCTGGCTGGTGGCTGCCGCGGCCGGTGTGTTTGTGTGGAAAATGGACGTTGTGGTCGTGGCCGCCTCCACTCTTCAGGGCTTTGCCTCTGCAATCACTGTTTTGTTAATCGTTTTCGGCGCTTTGATGATTTTATACACCCTGTCTGAAAGCGGGGGCATGGAGACCATTAACCATGGTTTCCACGGTATTTCCAAGGACCGCCGGGTCCAGGTGATCATCATTGCCTTTATATTCGAGGCGTTTCTCGAAGGCGCGGCCGGGTTCGGCACCCCTGCGGCCATTGCCGGCCCGCTTTTGATGAGCCTGGGCTTTCCCGCACTGGCCGCGGTTCTGGTGGCCCTGATTTTAAACTCCGTGCCGGTTACCTTCGGGGCCGTGGGCACGCCTGTGTGGTTTGGCCTCAAAAATCTGTCCTATAAGGTGGAGGGTGCCATCGCCCAGGCCGGCCCGGCAGGCATCGGGTTTTCGGACATGGACGGCTTCTACATGCTCATCGGCAAGTGGGCTTCGGTGTTTCATTCGGTCATGGCCTTTATCCTCCCCATTTTCGTGGTTTGTTTTATGACCCGGCTGTTTGGCCAAAACCGGTCCTGGAAAGAAGGCCTTGCAGTGTGGAAATTCTCCCTGTTTGCATCAGCGGCCTTTGTGATCCCCTATCTGGGCTCGGCTTTTCTCATCGGCGAGGAATTTCCGGCCCTGATCGGCGGGCTTGTGGGCCTGCCCATTGTTTTGTATGCCGCCAAAAACAAATGGTTTCTGCCTGAAGAATCCTGGGATTTCGGCCCCCAGTCCGAGTGGGAGGCGGAATGGACCGGAGAGATTGCCACGGCAACAGATATCTCGTTTAAACCGCAGATGAGCCAGTTGCGCGCCTGGATGCCCTATGTGCTCATCGGCCTGATTCTGGTGCTCACAAGGGTTCAGTTTCTGCCCCTGGTGGACTGGGTCAAGGCCTGGAGCATCGGTGTCTCCGAGATCCTGGGCCAGTCCGGTATCGGCTATGCCCTCCAGCCCCTGTATAACCCGGGTATTGTACCGTTTATTCTGGTGGCCGTGCTGACGGTTTTTCTCCATGGCATGCCTGCGGAAAAAGTCAAAAAGGCCTGGAGCCAGGCGTTTAAGCGCATGAAAAACCCCACCATCGCCCTGCTTTTTGCCGTGGCCCTGGTGCAGATTTTCAAGAATTCCAGCATGAATCCCATGGAATATGCCTCCATGCCCCTGTCCATGGCAGAGGCCGTGGCCGCGGTCACCGGCGGGTCCTGGCCTTTGTTTGCATCGTTTATCGGCGCGCTGGGCTCGTTTATCACCGGCAGCAACACGGTATCCGACCTGCTGTTTGCCGAATTCCAGTATGATATTGCAACAGCCCTTGAACTGCCCCGGCAGATTATCGTGGCCCTGCAGGCAGTGGGCGGCGCCATGGGCAACATGGTCTGCATTCACAATATTGTTGCCGCATCGGCCACAGTGGGCCTGGTGGGCATGGAAGGCGTGATTATAAAGCGAAACGTTCTTCCCCTGCTTCTCTACGGGGTCGTGGTGGGCATAATGGGAATGGTTTTTGCCTACCTGATGTTTCCGGGGGTGTTTTAGAAAATCCGGATGTATATACCGGGTGCATACAAAAGATCGCAGAAAGGCGTAAATAATGACGGATAAACAAGTGGTCCGCCGCTTTGAACAAATCGTGGGGGCCGGAAATGTCATGGCTGCAGAAGCTGACCGGCAGGCCTATGCCTATGATGCGGCCGTGCTTGATTCGGTGGTGCCGGCCCTGGTGGTCCGGCCCGAAACCATGGAGCAGCTCGGGCAGGTGGTGGCCCTGTGCAATGAAAACGGACTGCCCCTGACCGTGCGCGGCTCGGGCACCAACTTGAGCGGCGGCACCATACCCAGCAGCACCCGGTCCGTGGTGGTGGTCACAAACGGCCTGGCCCGGATTTTGGAAATTAACACAGAAGACCTTTATGCAGTGGTGGAACCCGGAGTGATCACTGCCAAATTTGCAGCCGCTGTTGCGGAAAAGGGGCTTTTTTATCCTCCGGATCCCGGCAGTCAGGCCGTGTCCACCCTGGGCGGCAATGTGGCGGAAAACGCAGGCGGCCTGCGGGGATTAAAATACGGGGTGACCAAGGATTACGTCATGGGCGTCGAGTTTTTTGATGTTAACGGCGAACTGGTCAAATCCGGCTCCAGGACGGTGAAGTGCGCCACGGGTTTTAACCTTTCGGATCTCATGGTGGGATCAGAGGGGCTTTTGGGGGTATTTGCCCGCATTGTCCTAAAGCTCATTCCCCCACCCAAGGCCTCCCAGGCCATGACCGCAGTCTTTGATTCCGTGGAAAAGGCATCCGAGACCGTATCCGCCATTATTGCAGACCGGATTGTGCCCTGCACCCTGGAATTTCTCGACAACTTCACCATCCGGACCGTGGAGGACTTCCGGCATGCGGGCCTGCCGGTGGATGCCGAAGCCCTTTTGCTCATCGAGGTGGACGGCCATCCGGCCGAGGTGGCCGAGGATTCGGAAAAAATCCAGGAAATCTGCCGGAAAAAAGGCGCTGTCAGCGTCCAGGCGGCGGCAAACGCAGAGGAAAAGGATCTGATCTGGCAGGCCAGGCGTGATGCGCTGCCCGCACTTGCGCGCCTGAAGCCCACAACCGTGCTCGAGGACGCAACCGTGCCCCGCAGCCGCATTCCGGACATGGTCAAAAAGATCAAGGAGATCAGCCAAACCTATAACCTGGATATCGGCACCTTCGGCCATGCCGGTGACGGCAACCTGCACCCCACCATTTTGACAGACAAAAGAAACCACGAGGAATATGCCCGGGTGGAAAAAGCCATTGACGATATCTTCGAGGCTGCCCTGGCCATGGGCGGCACCCTTTCAGGGGAGCACGGCATTGGTCTGGCCAAGCGCAAATACATGGAAAAGGAGACCAGCCGGGGCACGATCCTGTATTCCCGGATGCTCAAACAGACCTTTGACCCCAAAAACATCCTGAATCCGGGCAAGATGATCGGAGAATAGTCCATGGCAGATATTGCTGAATTGGTTCGGCTCCTAAAGGAGCTTGAAGACGATCTTGTTTCCTGCACCCGCTGCGGCATGTGCCAGGCCGTATGCCCCTTATACGGTGAGACCGGCCGGGAAACCGACGTGGCAAGGGGAAAACTGGTTCTTGTGGAAAATTTGAGCCAGGAAATCCTGGATGACCCGGAAGCGGTCAAAGAGCGCCTGGACCGGTGCCTTTTGTGCGGCTCGTGTGCGGCGGCATGCCCGGGCGGGGTGCCTGTGCTGGACGTGTTTTTAAAGGCCCGGGCCATTATCACCGGCTATTTGGGCCTGTCACCCATCAAAAAAGCCATTTTCCGGGGGTTTTTGTCCAATCCGGATCGGTTCGACAGCCTGATGCAATGGATGGGCCGCCTGCAGGGGCCCTTTACCCGGAGTGTGAACAAAACCCTGGGTTCCTCCTGCGCCCGTTTCATGTCCCCGGTTATCGGTGACCGGCATTTCATGCCCATTGCCGCCGAGGCCTGGCACAAAAAGGCCCACAAGGACTTTTCAGCGCCCAGGCAAAGCGGCCAAACCCGGGTGGTTTTCTACCCCGGCTGCCTGGTGGACAAGATCCTGCCGCGTGTTGCAGAAGCGGCCATGGAGGTGTTTGCCTTCCATGGTGTGGATGTGTATGTGGCTGCCCAGGCGCCCTGCTGCGGAATTCCGGCCTTGTCTGCCGGGGATGTGCAGACGTTTTCCCATCTGGTGGAAAAAAACATCCGGATCTGGCAGGACCTGGATTTTGACTACCTTGTCACACCCTGCGCCACATGCACTTCCACCATCGCCAAACTCTGGCCGGCCATGGACGCCTATATCACCGGCGATTCCGGCAAAATCCGGGAGCAAATTTCCGGAATTGTTGAAAAAACCCGGGATATCAACGCCTTTTTAGTGGATGTAATGGGCGTGCAGGCAAAGCAACCGGCCGGCTCTGAAACCGTGACCTACCATGACCCCTGTCATTTGAAAAAGTCTTTGGGGATTGCCAAACAGCCCAGAACAATTCTTGGGGCATCCGGCTCGCTGCAGCTTTCGGAGATGTCTGATGCAGACCGGTGCTGCGGCATGGGCGGCAGTTTTAACCTGGCGCATTATGAATTGTCCAAGAAAATCGGTGCCAAAAAGCGCGATGCCATCCTGGCCACGGGCGCGGATACCGTGGCCACGGGATGTCCGGCCTGCATGCTGCAGATCATTGACCTTTTGTCCCATGCGCAAAGCAAAATCCGGGTGTGTCACCCCATTGAGGTATATGCCCAAAGCCTCAGGCAATCCGCCGGCCCGGGCCGGACCGAGAATCAAAAATGACCCTGATTCACCAAAGGACAAACCCTAATGAACAGATCTGAACGCACAGCACAGTTTACGCAAAAGGCCCGGGCGGTTTCGGCCACCGTGAAAACCGTGGCCACAATGGACGATGCCCTGGCCTATACCGTTGATGTGTGTGCCCAAAAACAGGCCTGCGCCATTCTGGCTTCGGGCTGTGAACACGCGCTTTCTGATCCGGCCGAGGAATTGTGCGGTTTAAAGCAGTGGGAAAAACTCATTGCAGCCCCGAATCTTGAAGACAGAGATACGGAATCTTTAACATCATTGTGCCGGCAGGCGGGTATCGGCCTGATTGAAGGGGGGCTTGCCGCCTATGCCGGCGGCATTGACGTGGGGCTGACCCTTGCCGATTTTGCCATTTCCGAGACCGGAACCCTGGTGATCAACTGCCCGGATGAGGACCTGCGCCTGGCCACCATGATCAGCGAGGTGCATGTGGCCGTGCTCAATGCCGGCGATATTTACGCGGATTCCTATGATGTTGCAGACAAACTTGCCGGTTTTTTTGCCAAATCCGATTACACCGCATTTATCACCGGTGCGAGCCGCACGGCTGATATCGAGCGGGTCCTGACCCTTGGCGTGCATGGCCCCCTGGACCTTCACGTTTTGATCATTGACGGGCAATCCTCTTTGTAAGGGAGATTTTCATGCAGACAGCAGACAACCTGGGGCAATACCGCAAGCAGCTGGCAGAGGCCCTGGAAAATACATTTCAGCGAAAGGCCCTGGACAATTTTGCCGTGGCCTACCGCGACGGCCGGGATGCCAATTTTGCCGGCATTGACCGCGACGGACTGATCGAAAACATCGGCACGGCAAAGGATGCGGCCATGTCCCGGCTCGATGAACTCTATCGGGAGTTTTGCCAAAAGGCCGAGGCAGCCGGGGCAAAGGTGCATTTTGCCGGCTCTGACGTGGAGGCCAATGAGATCATCTCGCAGATTGCAGCAGAGAACAACTGCTCCCGGATTGTTAAATCCAAGTCCATGACCGCCGAGGAAACCCTGCTGAACCATTTTCTGGAAAACCGGGGCTACGAGGTCATTGAAACCGACCTGGGCGAGTGGATCATTCAGCTGCGCGGCGAGGGGCCCTCTCACATGGTCATGCCCGCCATCCACCTTTCCAGAAACGAGGTCTCCCGCCTGTTTTCGGAAGTGACCGGCAAGCAGCAGGACACAGACATTGAAAAACTGGTCAAGGTGGCCCGCAGAGAGCTTCGCCAGCGGTTTGTCAGCGCCGATATGGGGATTTCGGGCGCCAATTTTGCCATTTCCGAAACCGGCACCCTGGGCATTGTGTCAAACGAGGGAAACGTCCGCCTGGTGACCACCATGCCAAGGGTGCACGTGGCCCTGGTGGGCATTGACAAGCTGATTCCAACGGTTTTTGAAGCGCTTCAGGTGTTAAAGGGCCTGCCCAGAAACGCCACCGGCCAGGCCATTACCTCATATGGCACATGGATTACCGGTGCCAACCCGTCTGCAGCCTCGGGCTCGGGCACCAAAATCATGCACATCGTGTTTCTGGATAATGGCCGAAGTGCGCTGGCAAAGGACCCGGTTTTTTCCCAGGCCCTTCGTTGCGTGCGATGCGGGGCGTGCGCCAATGTCTGTCCCATCTACCGCCTGGTGGGCGGCCATGCATACGGACACATCTATATCGGCGCCATCGGGTTGATCCTGACCTATTTTTTCCACGGCCGGGACAAGGACAAGAACCTGATTGAAAACTGCTTAAACTGCCAGGCCTGCAAACAGGTGTGCGTTGCCGGCATTGATCTGCCCCGCCTGATCCGGGAAGTGCATACCATGGTGGAGCACGGGGGCAAAAAGCCGGTGCTCAGTTCCCTGGCCGGGTTTGTGCTCAAAAGACGGCCCCTGTTTCACGCGCTGCTGCGAAGCGGCAGATACGCCCAGAAGCCGGTTACCGGAAACAGCCCTTACATGCGGCATCTGCCCGGGGTTTTTTTCAGGGATCACGAATTTAAGGCCCTGCCGGCCCTGGCCAAAAAACCCTTCCGGGACCAGTGGGATCCGGTCCCTTTTTCACCGGCCAGGCCGGAATACCGCGTGGCCCTGTTTTCCGGGTGCCTGCAGGACTTTGTTTACCCTGAGCAGCTTCTGTCAGGCCTGAAGCTGCTGGCAGGCGGCCGAATCGAGGTGGTTTTTGTCCCCCAGCAGGGCTGCTGCGGTCTGCCCCTGTACATGCTGGGCGAACACGAGGCAGCCGCGGATTTGGCCGCCTGGAACATCGGTAACATGGATCCCGGGGACTACGACTATATCCTGACTTTTTGTGCCTCGTGCGGATCCCACATGAAGGAGAATTACCCGCATCTTTTGGCCAAACACCCCGGCACCGGGGTCAGAGCCCGGCGGTTTGCGGAAAAAGTCATTGATTTCAGCTCCTTTGTCATGCGCATGGGCCTGGGGGAAGCAAAAGAATACCCGGCGGAGAAAACCAGGGCCGCCTATCACGCCCCCTGCCACCTGTGCCGGGGCATGGGCGTGCGCCAACCGCCCCGCGGGCTTCTGGAAAGGGCAGGATATGAATATGTGGCCCACGGCGAGGAGGAAACCTGCTGCGGGCTGGGCGGTACGTATTCCTTCAAGTTTCCTGAGATTTCAGCCACGATTCTGGACAAAAAAATGGCTGCTGTCGCCGAAACCGGGGCCGACATTCTGGTCACCGATTGTCCGGGATGCGTAATGCAGCTGCGGGGCGGGGCGCAAAAGCAGAACCGGCCCTTTGCGGTGCTGCACATGGCCGAGGCCATCGCCGGCGGCAAAGTCAAATAACGCTTGATGGCGCCGTAAAAAGTCCAATATCTGCGTTACGCGCAATTTCTCAGAATTTCACGTACGGCTAAGTACGCTGCATTCTTCGAAATTGCGCAAGCC